>JASFEK010000031.1:0-13961 GCA_050124875.1 Caldifarciminota bacterium
CGAAAGATGAGGAAGAACCGGTGCGACGAAGACGCTGGTGCGTATGCCGCTGTGGGCAAGTGTTCTCAGTGCCTTGAATCGCTTCTCAGTCGGGGGAGCACCAGGTTCAAATACCTTACGTACCTGCTCGTTCATGGTCGTCACGGTGAGACTTACCTTGAGTTTGTACAGCTTGCTCAGGATATCGACGTCCCGGACAATGATCGTTGACTTTGTCAGAATGGATACACTATGGCGATAATGCGTCAATATTTCGAGACATTGTCTGGTGATTTGATATTTTAGTTCAAGTGGTTGATAAGGATCGCAAACCGTGCTAAAGGAGATGCGGCTGCGTTTCCTTAAACGCTGCAGCTGTTCGGCTAGCACTTCAGGAGCGTTTATCTTAACGTCAACGAAATCGCCCCAGGGTTCAGTATGGCCGGTGAATTTCTTCATGAAAACCGCATAGCAGTACTGACACTTGTGTGCGCACCCGTAATATGGGTTAATAGCGTAATCGATGACCGTAATGCCTGACTTGTTCAGAATCGACTTGCACTTGACCTCGTTGATAAACATAGCCTTCGCCTTGCGTTTCATTATAAAGGAGTGTTAGATCAAGTCAACAATTGGCTCCAACGTACACCATGACCCACCAACGTCGGCGAAGGAAATTCGAATTTCTAAGCACGAAATACGAAACAAATTCAAATACCAGAATACTAATGACTAAACCGCTGTTTTGGATTTTTGAATTTCGAATTTTGGTATTGTTCCCCTTTCGGGGATTCTAGTAAATACGATCAAATCAGAGATTTGAGTATTTACTGAATAGGATTTCGTATTTAGTATTTCGGATTTGAAGATGCATTGACAACCATCTGACTTCGTATATAATTTGGCATCGGATAGTGGGGGCCTGTAGCTCAGTTGGTTAGAGCAGCTGACTCATAATCAGCGGGTCGGGGGTTCGAGTCCCTCCGGGCCCATTGGCGAGAATCAGGATTTTGACTCGAAATAAAGAAGATAAACAAGCAGTATTGTGCAATTGAGTTCAGTCAGTCAAAATTCAGTGATCCGAGTAACCCCTTATGAAATGGACAGTGCATCCGGCAAAGCGTGATTTGACAAAGACGATAGTCAGCGGTGTTTTCATTACGGTGTTTATCGTGCTCGTGGGCATTTTCTACGGCATATTCTGGAGTATCTTCGGTTTTGTCGTGCTCTTCGTATCCCTGCATTCCTATTTCTTCCCCACGAGGTATGAAATTGACGAACATGAGGTAACCGTAAAGAACATATTCATGACCCAGAAACGCAAGTTGAGCGAGTTCAGAAAGGTCTACGTAGGCAGAAATGGCACACTGCTCAGTCCATTCCGGCGTAAGACTTTCTTGAACCAATTCCGGGGCGTATTCCTGCTCTTACCCGAAAGGAGAGAGGACATATTGGAGTTCTTGAGAGAACGTGTTGAAAAGAAGGAGGAGGAAACGAAAGAGGTTAGTGGTGATTGATAAAATGCCGGGTACTGCACCAGATAAGGTGCTCATACAAAAATATGCTAGTGATTTTTCGATTCCACGAGAAGTTGCCGAGATCGTGGCCCGGCGCTATCCTGAGTACAGTGAGGCAAAAAGGTACCTCTTCCCGAGTTTGGACCATCTCCACGACCCTGCTCTAGTGCCCGATATCAAAGTAGCAATTGACGAAATAATCGCTACGGTGAAGAAGGGCGACGGCATACTCGTCTACACGCACGATGACGTTGATGGTTACACGTCAGCAGCGATCATGTTCAAGGCGCTCAATGATATTACGCGTGGTAGCGATTCAATCCATGTTTACCCAATTGTGCGCGAAAAGGATGGTTACATTCTCAACCCGGAGGTACTCAAGTCATATCAGGCCAAGGGCGTACGGTTGCTGTTGACGGTCGACTTCGGCATAAGCAATGGCGAGAATTTCCGTATCGCGAAACAAAACGGATTGAGGGCGATAATCTGTGATCATCACGAGACGACCCTTACCAATTTCCCACTGCCCGCAGTGAACCCCAAACGGCCGGATTCTAAATATCCATTCCGTGAGCTGGCCGGTGTCGGAGTTGCCTTCAAGCTCGCCCAGTGTCTGTATCAGGAATTTTTTGGCGTCGACGCTGATGAATTCTACGGCTTGAAGAAGGATTTCTTCCCGATCGTATGCGTGGGTACGTTTGCTGATCGTGTCATGTTGCGTGATGAGAATAGAATATTCACTACTTGTGGCATGCAATTGCTCAATGAGATCGACGAAGCTTGGGCATTGTGCCTCAGACAGGCCGGTCCCTTAGATATCAACCGACTGCTAAGGGAAGTGATATCTACACTGGGCTCGGCAGCATATAGGGATCCCCGGCTGGGTTTGGAATTTTTCATTGAGAAGGATTTGGAAAAGGTTACCGAATGCTACAAAACATTACGAGAAACCGATGATAAGCGGCGGCAGGCGATTGATGTTCTTTTCAGTGATGTTGTCTCCAGCGCCGAGGTTACACCGAGGCTTGTATCGTCGGTGGTCCCATTGTCGAAGCAACACTATCTTGGCTCAGTAGCCGCCCGTTTGCGTGACTATTACAGGCGCAATGCAGTTATCATAGGGGTTAGAGATGACCGGTGTGTCGGTGAGTTACGGAGTTGCGGGTTGGACCTCTATGAATTGCTCTACAATTTCCGTGAAATGTTCATTGATTTTGGAGGTCACAAGAAGGCCGCTGGTTTTTCCATGAAGAGCACTAGTGTTGATCAGTTGCTGGATAACATTAAGCAGTACGTCGGCCAGGTAGCATCGAAGGAGGAAGATGATTGTGCAACAGCCGATACTGCAGCTGAAACGCGCTTGCGCAGAGCTGACGTAGGCATACTGCAGCGTCTCGCTCCCTTTGGAGAAGGCAATCCAGCGCCGGTCCTAACCGACGGAGTAAGCCGGTACACGATAGATAACGCTATGAAGGTGTCCGATATCGATTGAACCATGGCTAACATCAATTACGCGAAGAAGGAACTGAACCTTAAAATCGTCTATTACGGGACAAGCCTTGGCGGAAAAACGACAAATCTGCGTTCGATATTTGCAGGGGTAGAACCCGACCGGAAAGGGCAGATGATGAGTCTGGCAACCGATCTGGATCAGACGATATTCTTTGATTTTCTGCCCGTTGATGTGGGGGAGATCAAGGGGTGGAAGTTGCGCTATCACTTATACACGGTTCCAGGACAGGTCTATTACAATGCTTCACGCCGCCTGGTATTGAGGAATGTTGATGGTTTGGTTTTTGTCGTCGATTCGCAAAAGGAGAGACTGGAAGAAAACCTGGAGAGCATATACAATCTGAAGGACAATCTCAAGGTGTACAACCTGACGTTGAAGGCTGTGCCCATGATCATTCAGTACAACAAAAGGGACCTGCCCAACATAATGCCCTTACAAGAACTGCAAGATCACCTGAATGAGGGCGGATACCAGTACTTTGAAAGCGTCGCGATCCGAGGAATAGGCACCTTTGAGACCCTGAAAGCGGTGTGCCAGGCAACGCTCATGAGTAAAGTCGATACCCTGCCAGAAATGTAGGCCATAAAAACACCGATTTTCCGTCTCCTATTGACTAAACAAAGAGTTTCTGTATAATCAGGACATGAAGGTTTCGATCGTGGTCCCCGCATACAATGAAGCGGCGAACATGCCGTTTCTCATCGAGGAATTCGACAAATTCATCAGGAAGCATAAGAACTACGAGGTTATCGTGGTAGACGATGGTTCAGAGGACGGTACGCTGGATATCCTCAAGAAAAAGAAGCGATCTTATCTCCGGACCGTGCGCCATCAGGGAAACCTGGGTAAGACACAAGCAATAATATCAGGTGCAAAGATCGCAAAGGGTCGAATAATAGTGATTTTTGACGCGGATTTACAGTATGACCCGCTTGACATCCCGCGGCTCGTGGCACTCGTTGAGGGCGGTTATGATGTTGCGACGGGGTGGAAGCAGGGCGACTACGACAAGAAGTTTGTATCAAATGTCTATAATCTCTGGGCGCGCAAGTTGTTCCGGCTCGAGGTCCACGATATGAACGCGATGAAAGCGATCCGCAAGGAAGTGCTCAATGTTATTCCGATGCGCAAGGACTGGCACCGGTATGTTGTCCCACTTGCCAAGGAAGCAGGATACAGGATCGCTGAGGTCAAGGTTAATCTGAGGCCGCGGCGCTATGGAAATCCTAAGTACCAGCAGAAGTCCCGCATACTGATAGGTTTTTTTGACTTGCTTGCCGTCAAGTTCCAGCTGTCCTTCATGAAGAAACCGCTGCTCTACTTTGGGACGGTTGGGCTGTTTTCGATCGCGACCGGTGTTCTCGTGGGTGTTGTGTCCATTGTGTTGAGGTTATTCGGCTACGGTTTCCGTCCACTTCTGTATTTGGTTATATTGCTGATCATCTCGGGCATTCTCTTCTTTTCGCTGGCGCTGATTGGAGAATCAATCCGCGCCATACTCGACCGCCTTGAACAAAGAGAAGTATAAGAGACTACTGACCGCGGCGCGTGTTGTCATTGGTGTCGGGTTGGTGGTTTTTCTATTCTGGGCTCTCGATATTCGAGAGATCATTGGCAACATAAGGGGCATAGACGGACGATACCTTCTCTACGCGGCCGTGCCGTATCTGTTGTTCATTGTTCTTTCGGCATGGCGCTGGCAGGTGCTATTAGATTTCAAGAAATTCGGCATCCGGTTCTGGGATACGCTCCGGATATATTTCATCTCGCTTTTCTTTAATAATCTTCTGCCGACGACAGTAGGCGGTGACATGATGCGCGTAGCCTACATCATGAAGGAACGACGGACAGATGCTCTAGCTACGGTGCTTGTTGATCGAATACTGGGATTTGTCGGGTTATTCATATTTGCGCTCTTCGCAGTACTCTACTTGCTGGTCGAGAGGAAGGAAACCGAGTTTCTCCCTTTCATGATCATCGGGCTTAGCGTGGTAGTTGTTATAACATACGTTTTCTTCTCGGAGAGAGCTTATGCGTTCATCTCTCCGGTAATCCGTAAGCTGAAGGTACTGAAGATCGGAGAACGGATCAATCGCCTACATGAGGCAGGGACTGAGTTCGGCGGAGCCTGGGGTGTGATCAGTCTGTGTGTTGCCCACTCGATCCTCATCCAGGCGACATTGGCCATCGCGCCGTTCTTTGTGCTCTTGGGTATGGGACATTCGGATGTTGGCCTTGTTTCGTTCTTTATCTACGTGCCGATCATCAATGTCATATCGATGATCCCCGTGTCCCTGAACGGTCTTGGGGTTAGGGAAAATTCGTATGTCATTCTGTTCTCACGGGTCGGTCTCGATGGCGAGGTGTCTTTGGCCGTCTCTCTGGTGTCTTTTTTCATTGTTTTTGTTTTCTCGCTTGTTGGTGGCCTTTTCTTTATTTTCCAAAAGCGCCGTTAGCAAGTAGGCGCGTTCGAATAATTCTATGAAGGAGGTTTAGTGAAGGTTTGCATGATTGGAACAGGTTATGTCGGTTTGGTTTCGGGAACCTGCTTTGCTGATATCGGTCATGAAGTGATCTGTGTGGACAATGATAAGCAGAAGATTGATATCCTGAAGGAGGGTGGTATACCAATATACGAGCCAGGATTAGAAGAGCTTGTTAAGAAGAACGTCGATGCAGGACGACTGTCATTCACTACAAATACCCATGAGGCAGTTGACAAATCGTTGTTCGTGTTCATCGCCGTAGGTACGCCACCAAAGGACAACGGTGAGCCTGACCTTTCGAGCATTGAACAGGTCGCGATCGAAATTGGCGCTTCCATGCGTGATTACAAGATCATTGTAGAGAAGAGCACTGTACCGGTGCAAACGGGACGCTGGGTTAGGACCGTGGTTGAGAGATTCAGCCGTCATTCCAAAAATTTCGACGTAGCATCGAACCCTGAATTCCTGAGAGAGGGGTCGGCGATCAATGATTTCTTGTACCCAGACCGGGTCGTCTTGGGCGTTGAGAGTGATCGGGCAGCAGAAAATCTATTGGAGTTGTACAAACCGATTGATGCACCCAAGATCGTAACCGATATTGCGAGTGCCGAACTGATAAAACATGCTTCTAATTCATTCCTCTCGACGAAGATAAGCTTTATCAATGCACTCTCTGTGATATGTGAGAAGTCGGGCGCCGACATACTGAAAGTTGCCGAGGGCATGGGTTTGGATAAGAGGATCGGCCGCGATTTCCTGAACGCGGGCGCCGGGTTCGGTGGTTTCTGCTTTCCCAAAGACTTGAAGGCGTTCATTGGAATATCGGCTAGGATGGGTTATGATTTTCGTTTGCTAAAGGAAGTCGAGAATATCAATGAAGAACAGATGCTCAGCGTTGTGAAGAAAACTGAGAGCTGCTTATGGAACTTGCGGGATAAGCGAATTGGGATACTCGGGCTCGCCTTCAAGCCGAACACTGATGACATGAGGTTCGCGCCGTCGATCACGATCATAAGAGGGCTGCAAAAAGAGGGTGCGACGATCAAGGCATACGATCCAGTTGCCATGGAGCGCGCCAAGATGGTAATGCCGGATATTGAATACTGCAGCAGTCCTTACGACGTTGCTAAGGATGTCGATGCGATCGTGCTGGTTACCGAGTGGGACGAATTCGCCAAGATGGATTTGAATAAGGTGAAGGTCACGATGCGCCAGCCGGTTTTCATCGACGGTCGTAACCTCTTCGACCCGCAACAAATGCAGGATTTGGGTTTCATCTACAAGGGTATTGGTCGATGAGGGTGTTAATCACTGGCGGCGCCGGATTCATCGGATCTCATCTGGTAGATTACTATCTCGGGCAAGGGGACCGGGTGGTAGTCATTGATAATCTGATTACCGGCAGCAAGCAGAACATCGTCCAGCACCTTACGCACAACTCCTTCGAATTCATCAATGATGACATTTGTGAAGTAAAGCAGGCCGACGGCACGTTCGACCTTATACTACATCTTGCCTCACCAGCCAGCCCTTTCGATTATCTGAAATACCCGATTCAGACCTTGCGTACAGCATCAGTGGGTACCCACAACATGCTCAACATTGCCAAGGACAATGGCGCGCGCTTTCTCTTAGCATCGACTAGTGAGATCTATGGTGATCCTGAACAGCATCCTCAGACCGAGGAATATTGGGGCAATGTCAATCCGGTGGGCCCGCGGGCCGTATATGATGAGGGTAAGAGGTTTGCTGAAGCACTGACCGCAGCTTACCGCCGCGCTAACAACTTGAACACATGTATCGTGCGGATATTCAATACTTATGGCGAACGGATGCGGGAACACGATGGCCGAGTGGTTCCGGCGTTCATCGGTCAGGCGCTGGGGAATGAGGATTTCACAATCTTCGGCGATGGTTCTCAGACCAGGAGCTTCTGCTACATCAGCGACATGGTTGAGGGTATAGTGCGAGCGGCGAAAGCAGATGTCTCAGGACCGATCAATCTCGGCAATCCGAAAGAATATACGATGTTAGAGGTGGCTGATCTGGTCAAGAAAAATTGCGGGTGCACTTCGGGATACAGATTCATGCCCTTGCCTGAGAACGATCCTAAACGCCGGAGACCTGATATCAGAAAAGCCAAGGAGTTACTCGGCTGGGAACCCAAGGTGACGCTGGACCGCGGCCTGGTTAAGGTCATTGAATATTTCAGGAGGCAGAGATGATTGATTGGCTACAGATTCACGGCATCAAGATCTTAGTGATTGTCATTGTGGGGTTGGTTGCATATCTCATCATGAAGCGGGTCGTTCCCCGTGTGATAAAAAGGACGATGTTGATGAGAATGAAGGATCAACCCGAAGCTGCAGTTGTGAAACGAAGCAAAACCGTATCACATGTCATTACGAACACGATTGGTGCATTGATCGGCATATTGGTTCTCTTCACGATACTGGGTCAAGTTGGCATCAACATCGGACCCGCGCTGGCCAGCCTTGGTATTGCCGGCTTAGCGATCAGTTTTGGTGCGCAGAGTTTGATCAAGGATTTGATCAACGGGCTCTTAATTCTCATGGAGGACCAATACGGTATAGGTGACGTGGTGAAGGTAAGCGGCATTGCCGGGATGGTGGAAGAGGTCAACCTTAGACGGACCGTGCTCCGTGATCTGGACGGTGTTGTTCATTCTATCCCGAATAGCGAAATCAGTATTGCCAGTAATCTAACCAAAGAATACTCGCGGGTGAATATGAACATATCGGTAGGGTATGGTGAGGATCTGGACCGCGTGATGAAGATCACCAATCAGGTATGCCAGCGCATGGCCGAAGAACCACATTGGAAGAAGAAGATAATCAAGACTCCTCAGGTGCTGAGGGTCGATGCCTTAGGAGAGTCGGGTATTGAGATAAAGATTCTTGGCGATACCCGGCCCAGCATGCAATGGGAAGTCATGGGTGAATTGAGGAGGCGAATAAAGAAGGAGTTCGACCAACAGGGTATTGAGATACCCTGGCCCCACATGAAGGTATATTTCGGCAATAACATGCCCAAGGCTTAAGTCTCTTGACAAATCTATAATCCCCAATATAATCTGAATAATAGCAGGAGGTCTACATGCGACGACTGAATCTTGGTACGCTAGTATTCATGTTGCTCATTCTCTCATGTGCCGAGCACAATGATGGGTTGGCGCGAGAGCAGGGTGGTTCTATTACTATCGGGACGATGAGTCTACCGGTCAAAATCAGTCCACTCCAGCCTTCTATATTCTCTTCCAACGAGGTGCTCGATTTGCTGTTCTTGCGTCTTCATCGAGTTGACCACGAGACCGGCAAGATAAAGCCACTCTTGGCTGAATCTTGGGAATTCTCTGAAGACCTGAAGTCGATTACTTACTATCTTAGAAAAGATATTAAATGGTGGGACGGTGAACCAGTAACTGCAGATGATATACTATACACATACCTGAAAATGAAGGAGCCTGAAACGAATTATCCTAACGTAAATTCTCTGCGTTTCATCAAAGAAGTTCAGGTATTACACCCTTACGCGATCAAATTTATCTGCGAGCGGGTGTATGCTGATATACTCACTGATACGGATATCATGCCCGTGCCCGAGCATTTCCATGCGGAACAGGGTGCAGATTTTGCAACAGATCCGGTGGGTAACGGCCCCTATCGGATAGAGGAATGGGCACCGGGGAAAGGTATGGTATTGACGATCAACGAGAAATACTACTCTGATGCACCTCCGCTGGAGAAGATTCAGCTCAAGAATTACGGTGACGCCGAGAGCATGTTGGGTGATTTTGTCAACGGTGATCTTGATGCGGTATTGGATATTACGCCAACTGATGCTCAGGGATTATCCAGCAATGAAAACGTGAGTGTCCTTTCACAACCTGGTAAAACTTACTTGTATGTTGCCTGGAATTTGAAGAGTAATTTCTTGAAGGAGAAGATGGTCCGTGAGGCACTTGCGATGGCCATAAACAGGCGCCGTATCCTTGACGAGGTGTATCAAGGTATGGGAGAGATTTCGTCAGGACCATTGACGCCGTCATCCTGGGGGTACAATGCTGAGGTGACGCCAATCGAGTATAACCTGGAGCGCGCCCGCGGGATACTCCGGGAACAAGGTTTCAGGGATTCAAACCGTAACAGACTCATTGACAAAGAAGGGGATGATTTTTCCTTGCGTTTGGTCACTAACCGAGAAAATCCTGATCGGGCGGCAATTCTCCGGTATGTCGCTGAAGATCTTCGTGAGCTCGGTATCAGGGTCATAACAGAAACCCTGCCTACAGATGATTTTATTACTACGTTAATACAAGGTCGTTTTGACGGATTCATCATGGGATGGAACGTGGGTGATAAAATCGACCCAGCGGTATTATGGAGTTCACAGGGCAGATACAACTTCATCTCCTATAGTAATGAAGTGGTCGATTCGCTGATCGAAGCTGGCGTTTCCATGTTGGACCGCAATAAGGCGCGGAAGGTATGGAATGTGTTCCAGCAGATCGTCTACGAAGATCAGCCCTTTGCATTTCTCGTTGTGCCCAACCGTGTTGCTGCAGCCTACAAGCGACTCAGGGGCGTCGATCATGAGGTTAGGTTGGCCAATGCGCAGCGTTATTGGATCCCGGAAGCAGAGCGCCGGGTGAGTGTTGCAGCAGTGATACCAGAGAACCTCGAACAAGATCGTAGTGAGACAGTGCAGCCTAGTTCAACACGTAGTGAGGAGACAAGTTCTGCTGCCGAAGAACCGCCACCTGTCATCGCCCCCGAGAGGATTCTCGAGGCGGCAGCGCAAAGTGATACAACAGCGGTTGATACGAGTGAGGCGATCGCTGCCAACTTGCCACCGGCACCGCCCAAGCCGTCGATAATCAGCCGTGCCAATCCGGTGAAACGAGTTCAGCCAGAGTACCCGTCAGCAGCAGCGGCATTTGAAGCCGCCGGCACAATCGTTGTGCGTGTGCTTGTTGGCGAGGATGGTAAGGTTCAGGAAGCCAGAGTCATCAAGAGCTTTGGGAACCCGGCCTGTGAGCAGGCTGCGTTGAATGCAGCGCGGCAATGGGAATTCAATCCAGCGACTAAAGACGGAGTGCCCTTTGAACAGAGGGTATCCATTCCGTTCACATTTACACCCTAGAACTGAATTCGGGGTCTCTGCTTATATTTGAACGATATTTCGCCCTCCGGTAGAGGCCCCACATTTTCCAGAAAATTACGCTGTACGGTTAGGGTAACGTCTAACGTGTCGGAAATGTCACAATGGGACATAACACGGAACTGGCTTCGTTACTGTAGAACGTTACCGATTTTTATCTTGGTTTCATGATCCCGAGAGGAAGGATCATTTCCTCGGTGGAAATCCCACCGTGTTGGAAGGTGTACTTGAATTCTCTCTCATATTCGGTAGGCTTGGTCGGGTAGATAAAATAATAATCCTCTTTGGCTATGGCAAAGCGAACCGAAGGGTCTTCACTGGGTAAACATATGTCTCCGGGATTGTTGAGCAGTAATGCGTTTTTCTTGTCTACCCTCAATGCCGGGCCGTATTTATAGCGCAAATTGGGCGAGATCTCGCGGCCACCGTAGATTATCGTCGGCCGCCGGACCCTGATGAAGCCGTGATCTGTGGTTAGGAATATCTTTCTTCTCTTCCTGGTCAGGTTCTTGAAAAGCTCGAAAATCGGTGACATGGGAAACCAGTAGGCAAGGATATTCAACAACACGCGCTCGTCGTCGAGTATGCCCTTCATGTCACCACGACCGGGAATAGAATGGATGAGTATGTCGAAGAAGTTGATCACAATGATCACAATATCGGTTGATTCCCCTTTTATTCTTTCTATGCTTCTTTCGATCTCCGTGATGGATGACAATTTATGGAACGAAAAACTCAGGCGCAGGTTGTGCCTTCGTAGCAGCTCGGTGAATAACTCGCGCTCGAATCGGTTCTGGCCCTTCTCTTCATAGGTCCAATATTGAGGGTATTGCTGTACGATTTCAAGAGGAAGGAGTCCCGCGAAAATCGCGTTCCTGCTGTATGGCGTGGCCGTTGGGAGGACTGAAAAATAGTACTGTGTGGACATTTCATAGTAGTCTTTCAAGAACGGCACGAGCTTCATATATTGATCAAGACGCATGGAATCGAAGATCACGAAATACACTGGTCCGTCCTTCATCGTAGGGAATACTGTTTGGGGAAAGATCTGATGTGAAAGGAGTGGTCCTTTACCCTTGACATAATCACCGTATTCACTCTCTATGAATTTAGCAAAACCTGCGTTGCCATCGCGTTTCTTTTCCTCATGTATTGCCTTGAGATCCTTGCTGCCGAATTCAAGAAGCCGCGTGTCCCATGATACGATGTTCCTGTAGTACTCAATCCATTCCAGATGATTGGTTGGTTCGATCATCGTACGCAGTTGAGTTGAATATTCTTCGGCCATTTTTTCTTCGATGATGAACCTCCGCTTCAATGTCCGGTTCAGGACCGAGAGTAGTTGGTTCAGGCTGAATGGTTTCGTTATGTAATCATCGACCCAGCCACCATAGGCTTGAGTCATAAGGTTCTCTTCCTCGCTCTTCGTGACCATGACTACGAGTTGTTGAGAATTTTCGCTCTTGATCTTTCTTAAAACCTCGAGGCCGTCGACCCCGGGCATGATCTCGTCTAGGAATATCAGATCGAATGATTCGTGGTTGGCAAGCTTCACTCCGTCCTCGCCACTCGTTGCAGTTTTTACCTCGTAGCCTTCTTTTTGAAGAAGGTAGATGAATGGTTTCAGTAAATCGATCTCATCATCAATCCACAGGATTTTCATACCGTTACCCCCGGAATATAGATCAGGAAACAAGTCCCCTTGGTTCCCGTTTCTTTTAGTGATAGCTTTCCTTTGTGATATTCTTCGATGATTCTCTTGGTGAGCACTAGCCCAAGACCCCAGCCGTATTTTTTTGTAGTGTACCCGGGTTTGAATATGTTGCCGCTCGTCTTGATGCCCTTGCCCGTATCAGATATTTCGATGACGGCACCGCTGATATCGTAGGTTTTGATTGATATTTCCCCCGGGTCTGAACCTATGGCATCGAGACCGTTTTTGAGTATGTTCTCGACTGCCCAGGCGAGTAATACATCATCGAACCTTATTACTGGTAACGGCTCGTAGTCTTCATGGAATTGGATCTGGGCATGCGCCCGGCGTTTGATATAGTTGACCGAGTTCTGTACCGTCTCCATTGGGTCCTTTTCAATGAGCCGTGGCGGTAGGCCGATGCGTGAGAATTTTTCCAATACTTCGCGCATCCGCATGGCATCTTCTTGAATTCCTTCGTAGATCTCACTATCGATATTCCCCTTGATTGTTTCCAACCAGCCGACGAGTGACGACAGCGGAGTCGCAAGCTGGTGGGCAGTTTCCTTTGCGAGAGAATTCCAGATCTTTTCTTCGATACTCTTGCGGTAGAGTAGATACCCCCAGAAGCCAAGGAACAAGAAGGCGATCAGGAATACGGTTTCTACGAACGGGAGGATCTGCAGTGATTTGGTGAAAGGTGATAGCCCCCAATGAACATAGCCGAGCAGTGTTGAATCGGCGCCGTGCTTTATGACCATGGGGATTGGTTTCTGCACACGGTCGAGCTTCTTGACTGCCTCATAGAGATCTTCTTCCTTGATGTTCTTCGAGGAATACGGGGTGCCTTCGGCGTCGGTTAGGATTACAGGAAAATCTATTCGCGTGATCACCATCTCGTAGAAGAGTTCGAGTAATCTTTCCTCGTCGATGCTCGGCCCACGCGCAAATTCGGCGAAGAGTCGCGACGTGGTTTCGGTTTCAGTCTTTATGCGTTGGATGAGATAATTCGAATATATGAATGTTCCGATCCCGATGATGCCAATACCGATGAGGAAATATATGACCAGGGCGCGCGAACTCAGGCGGTGTCTCAGCATCATTTTGCCCCAGCAGCTAATATCTCTTTACCGTTGATACGAGCGAACTCACAGAAGGCGTCTTGCACACCGTGGTATGCGTCGATCGTGTACAGCACCGCCCAGATATTCGGATCGTCAGGCATGATGTCAGCACCCAGTACAACCTTGCCGCCCTTCCACTCAACGTCCTCTCCATCGTTGACGAAGAGCAGGGGATGGGATTTACGCAGTTTTTTCTGAATGCTTTTTAGATCCCGGCTGTAGAAGTGGAACATATCGGTGACGCTTTCAGACTCGATGTTGAAGAATTCGTGCAAGGATTTATAGCCGTTCTTGACCTGAATGTTGAAGAACGGGAAGTTCTCTTTGTTGTAGAATGCGACCCGCCTCTGAAAATTGCCCAGGTAAGGAAGCGACCGGTTGGCGGGTTCGTTCAGCTCAATAAGAAAATGAAAGTACCGTTCGCCTAGTTGCAGGGATACACGTTTGTAATCCTCAGAGAAGAGAGCG
>JASFEK010000032.1:0-13952 GCA_050124875.1 Caldifarciminota bacterium
GTGCATCAATACGATGATCGAGCGATGCGGCTCTGCTAGATTGAACAAACCAACCGTGATGAATGCTATGACCGGCAGGAAAACCGCCTTGAGCGTGCTCAGTTGTAGCGCGGAACCGAGTTTTGTATATTTTCTACCGTACAGAAAGACACCGAGCAGGAATATCGCGACCGTGGCCGTGGTACTACCCAGCATGTGAATTGGCTTCAATATCAGATCCGGGATCCGTAAGCCGGTCAGGGCAATGATCAGGCCAAGCACGATGGATATTATCAATGGGTTGCGGGCTAGTTTCCTTATCACGATGTAGAATCCGCGCCAGACCGATGATGCTTGCATTCGGTTGTATTCGAGAAGGGTGATCGAGATCGTAACACTGACGACCGCGATTGATACCAGTGATAGTATGGCGAGCCTTTCTGCTTCACCCGTGGGAAAAGCGAACATCACGAACGGTATGCCAAAAAAGCCCCAGCTTCCGAATATCGTGCTCAAGGTCATCAAGTAGCTCGTGTTGCGTGAGATCCGGAAGATCTTTGATATGACGGTGTAGAAGACGAATACGATGAGCACCGGGGTGATACCAGCGGCCATGAACCTCAGGGTTTCGGAATCGAATGTGGTTTCCGCGATATTGGCGAGCAAAAGGGCCGGAAGAGCCCAGTAGTAGACGTAGGCGCTGAGCACCCGTTGATCGCCCGATTTGAGAATTCCTAACTTGCGTGATATGAACCCGACGCCCACGAGAAGCATGATCGGGACTATGGTTCGCAGCGCGGTTGCAGCCATGGCGATCGTACCTCAGATCAATACTTCGAATCCATTCGGAATTCGGCGACGTCAAACCAGTAGCCTGAATTCGTGAGGTTGTCGTATTGCGCCTGCAACAAGTCAAAGTGTAATCTTTCTTCATCCGCTATTCGGTTGAATACATCGCGCGCCTTCGTGTCCGTCGTTCCCTTTGCCGCGTTGCAGAAGAACTCTATTGCGTTTCTCTCTAGATCCATCGCAATGCTAATGGCTTCGAGCTCACTTGCCCGGCCTTCCTTGCCCGCTTTCTCCACTTTCTTAGCCAGGGTATCGATCATGGGGGCTTTTTCACGTTTCTTCACATCCCCGATGTGCTTTTTCCAGTCTTCTCCAACCAGTTCAGTAAAGATCTCGCTAAACACTCTGAGGTGCTGGGCTTCATCGTTGGCGAGTTTCGTGAACATCTTCTTGCCCAGTTCATTATGCGTTGCATCGGCTACGTGTTCGAAGAAACTCTGGCCATCAAGCTCTAGTTTTATGGCTTCTTTAATGATCCTGACGATCTCATCTGTCAATCCCGCCATTTTGTACTCTCCTTTTCTGAGTGTTGTTATTTCCCATGCGGCCGTTCCGGAAGGATAGTCATTCCCACGGTTCGCGGCTGGGTCATGTTTCTTGAACAGCCTGCTGAAGGGTGTCGACCCGCATAAGATCGCAATTCAGGTGTGGCCCCATGCGGGTCAACAGATCAGTAGCTGTCTAGATTTCCTCAAGCAGGCCGGAGAAAGTATCATGGTGCTCTTCCTCATCGGCCAGTATTTTCTGGAATGTTCTCTTGGTTACCTCGTCGCCTTCCTTCTTTGCCATATCGATTATCTGTTTGTACATCTTGATTGCGCCTTCCTCATCGGCCTTGTCGTGTTCGATCATTTCCTTGAGGCTTCCACCGACGAATATCGGCTCGGGCTTGGTGGTTGGAATTCCACCCAGATAGGTCAACCGCTCGGCGATTTCTTCGGCGTGTTTCATCTCGGTGATGGCAATGCTCTTGAGTTCATCTTTGACTGCGAAACCCTTGAGACCCTTCCACATAACGTGCTGCCACATATATTGCACCGACACCTGCATTTCACGGGCAATTGCTTTGTTTAACATATCCAGCATTTCTTTCGATGCCATAATTACCTCCTCGGTTGTGTCTTCCTTTTACTTACGTCATTTACCTTTCCCAGCAAACAACCCCGCTGCGATGAGGGTGATTTGCCTTGCATGCTACTCCTCTCTTACACAAGCCGCAGCTGCCTTGTCTCCGCTGCACTGTGATAGTTTCATGAAATGTCTTCTTTCCTCTTCGATTATCTTATCAATGAGTTCGCGCTGGCCCTTGGGTACGAGGTTCTTGACCTCTTGATAATAGAGAATCGAGTCGAGCTCGCGGTCGATGGCGAACTTCAGTGCCGAGGCTGCATCCTTGATCTTGTCCATCTCTTCCTTCATGCGTTCGGGCGTGAATATGATGTTATCCGCATAGGTTCGCAGGTATGAGAAGTATTCGCCCGGATAGCTCTCGATCGGCTCATACTGTTCGATCTTGGATACCATCCCTTCGTAAGTCTTCTTGTGTTTTACTTCATCGTCGGCAAGCGTGGTGAACAGAGACTTGATTTCGGCATCGTCCAACCTGCTCGCCATCTCGCGGTAGAACTTCTCACCGCCTTCTTCGATCCTAATCGCGAATTGGAATATCTCACTTGGTTCAAAAACGCTCATCAACTACCTCCTTTATTTGTTTGGCCAGAATACTATTCTTAGCCGTGATAAGACTTCTATCCGCAAACCGTATCCGACACGGTCTGCAAAGAAAACTCCGTTCAAACACTTGTTTTGCCTTTCGTAATATTGATCCCGATTTCATAGCCTCTTTGCATGGCTTCCATATTGAGTGCTTCGCTCCCCTTGGGTACGGCTTCGAGTATCGCCTTTTCCAATGCTTCCCAGGATACGACATTGGTCATACCACACCAGGTTCCCAGCATTACGATATTTGCGACGACCGCCTTACCCAGCTCCTGCGCGACCGCATGCGCCGGCACCTCATGGTAATTGGCCTCAGGCCGGCTCGTGACCAGGTCACGATCGAGCAGGACTACGGTCTGTGAACCGATTTCATGCGCCTGCTGTTGATAAGCTTGTTCAGACAGGAGTATCAAGTAATCGGGGATCTTCACGTACGGGTAGGTGATCTGCTTGTCGGATATCCTGATGTCCGATTTCGAGACCGTGCCCCGTACTTCAGGGCCGTAGGACTGTGTTTGTATGGCGAATTTCCGGTCTTTCTGAGTTGCGTGTTTGTCTTCGTACAAAACTGCAGCGTTGGCCAGGATGATCCCGGAGAGTACTGCGCCCTGGCCACCTGATCCAGAAACCCTTACGCTCACCGTCATTTCACGACTCCGAGTGCCTTCATATAGGATTCACGGTTCCGCTCAACGAATTCGCCAACCGTGATCTTACCCATGAGGTTGAGGTCCAGATGATCTTCACTCAGGTCTCGTGCCTTGCTTCTGGGCACCGAATTTTCCTTTAGCCACTCAAATACCTGGCGCGCGTTGTTCAGCTTGTTGCGGCGGCCGAATTGCGTTGGGCATTGCGCGGCGATTTCGACAAAAGAAAGGCCGTCCTTGAGTAAGGCTTTCTTGATCGACTTGATCATACTTTTGACATGGAAGGTTGTCCAGCGAGCGACGTAGTTCGCTCCAGCAGCCACGGCCACCTCTGATAAGTCAAACGGATACTCACGGCTGCCTAATGGCGTGGTCGAACTGAGATAGTCCCGCGGCGTCGTCGGTGATGCCTGTCCACCGGTCATGCCGTATATGTAATTGTTGATACAGATCACGGTCAATTCAATGTTTCTGCGACAGGCGTTGATGAAATGGTTGCCGCCAATGGCGCCCAAGTCACCATCGCCCGTGAACACAACCACGGTCAGTTCGGGGTTGGCGACCTTTATCCCGGCGGCAAAGGCGAGCGGCCGGCCATGCGTCGTATGCAGTGAATCGGCCCGGATATACCCGGGAATACGTCCTGAACAGCCAATACCAGCCACGAACACGGTCTTGTTCTGGTTAAGACCTGATTCGGCAAAACCCCGGAAAAAAACATTCATCACCGTGCCCAAACCGCAGCCTGGACAGAACATATGAGGCCAACGGTCCTGGCGGTAAAGGTCAAAGAATTTCATGCCAAGCGCTCCAGGATTTCATCCGGACCATGTACATCACCGCCCAGTCTAGTGAAGAGATCGATCTTCTGACAAGGTGACTTGCGTGCGATCCGCTCGACCTCCCAGAATAACTGTCCCATGTTCATTTCCAGCACCAGGATGCTCTTCGCATGCTGGGCAACCTTGGTGAATTGTCGTTCTGGAAAGGGCCATAGCGTGACCGGGCGGAAAAGTCCAATATCGGCGCGGTTGTTGACGACTTCATATGCTGAATTAGAGGGCGAACCATAGGCCACGATCAATTTTTCGGCCCGAGGGTTGATGATCTCAGCACGCGCGATTTCATCCCCGTGTAATCTGATCTTGTTAACGAGCCTTGTGATCAGTGCTTCGTGTACTTTCGGATCGGTGGTCTTGGGATAGCCGGAGATATCATGGGTAAGACCGGTTATGTGTACCCGGTGACCCTCACCGAATTTCGGAAACTTGGGTACCAGGCGGTCATCATAGGCAAATGCGTTGTAACTGACCGGTTTGGAGTGATACTCGCGGTCCACGATCTCGACGTTTTCAGGTATGACGAAAGTACCCCGCATATGGCCGATATCGGCATCAGAGAGCACGATGGTCGGTACCCGGTATCGCTCAGACAGGTTGAAAGCATGGAGTGTGAGATCGAACATCTCCTGTACTGAATTGGGCGCGAGGGCGATCGTCTCGTAGTCACCATGAGAACCCCAGCGTGCTTGCATGACATCACCTTGTGCCGCCCGCGTGGGCTGTCCGGTTGATGGGCCGCCTCGCTGCACGTCGATGATCACGATCGGTGTCTCGGTCATGCATGCGTAACCAAGGTTTTCCTGCATCAGCGAGAATCCAGGACCACTCGTTGCGGTCATTGATTTGGTACCGGTCCATGCCGCGCCGATGATCGCCGCGATCGCCGCGATTTCGTCTTCCAGCTGCATGAAAACGCCGCCTGCTTCCCGCAGCCGCCTGGCCATGCGTTCCGCGATCTCGGTAGCCGGGGTTATCGGGTAGCCGGCGAAGAATTTGCAGCCGGCAAAGATCGCACCCTCGACGCTCGCCTCATCGCCCTGCATGAAATAGGTTCCTGGTTCCAGTCTACTCATCTTCCCAGCCTATTGCCTGATCCGGGCAGACAAACATGCAGATCTCACATTTCTTCTTGTCAATGGCACGTTCGCGGTCGACGCATTTTTCCGGGTGGGCGACCTCGGGTACGATATACCCGCGGGACGATGCGGTCTTACCTTCTTCGTATACATTGACCGGGCACATCGTGACACAGATATTACATCCCTTGCAGTAGTCGTTATCGATCCTTGGGCGCATGATGATCAGGCAATACCTATGCTCTTATGTTTATCCAGAATGCCCTCGGCCAGTTTTTCCAGATCCTGGAAATCCTTGTCGGTCGGGTGACCCTTGATGATCACGGCCGGGATCAACTCGACCTTGAGACTGCTGATCATGCCGGTGATCACATCGAGCATCTTTCCACCCCAACCAAAGCTGCCGATAACCGTAGCATACCTTGTCTTCGGCCGCAATGCATTGGCGAGGTATGTTGCGTAAACCGCTGCAGGGTGGGGACCGGCTAGCACAGTCGGCGTAGCGATCACGATCGTGGCCGCATCGACCAACGCTATGGCCAGTTCGCCGATATCCGTCTTCGTAAGATTGAATGGCTTCACCGTGATATTTCGCTTGATCAGGGCATCAATCAAATGATAGACCATCTTCTCGGTGCTGCCGTGCATCGAAACGTACGGCAGTACAACTTCATTTTTGACCGCGTCTGAAGTCCAATCCTGGTAGGCGTCGAGGATGAAGCGTGGTTCGTTATGAAGCGGCCCGTGGCTTGGCGCAATGATGTCGATGGTATATTCTTGTAGCCGCCTCAGGTGTTTCTGGATGAGGTTTCGGAAGGGCATCATGATCTCGGCGTAATAGCGTTTTGCCGACTCGTAAACCCGGGCCTGGTCAGTGGCGTAGAGATCACTCGACGCCAGATGTGCACCAAATAGGTCGCATGGGAAGAGGATCTTGTCTTCCTTCAAATAGGTGAACATTGTTTCGGGCCAATGTACCCAGGGCGCGATCATGAATTCCAGGGTCCGGTTGCCTAGAGAAAGCTCGTCATTGTCATTGACCACGATGAGCTTGTCATCGGAAATCATCAACAACTCCATCAGCATTGTCTTGCATTTTGGGTTTGTGACGACCTTCGCGTTGGGGAACGCTGCAAGCAGTTCGGGAATACCACCGGAATGGTCCTGTTCGGCGTGATTGGATACGATGTAGTCGATGGTGTCGATGCCAAGCGATTTTATGTTGCTGATCAGCGCAGCCTGTTTCTCGGGATCCGCTGAATCGATGAGTGCGGTTTTGTCGCTTCCCTTTACTATGTACGCATTATAGGTCGTGCCGTCGGGGAGGGGGATGAGTTCATCGAAGAGCCTTCGATCCCAGTGGCTGACCCCGACATAGAATATACCCGGCTTGATTTCGCGTGCCGCCATGGCTATACCCTTTCGAATTGGTCCTTGCCTACCCCGCAAACCGGGCACACCCAATCCTCGGGGATTTGCTCGAATGAGGTCCCCGGTTTGATGCCCGAGTCGGGATCACCCTTTTCTGGATCATAAACGTAACCGCAAACCGTGCACTTATACTTTGCCATTTTTTTTGCCTCCTCGTCCTTGTTGTTCCCCTGATCGCTGATATATGTCGGCGCGCTCTTGGGGGATTTTCCGCCTTTCACCTGATGGTAGTAATCATAGGTCATGGGACTGTCCTCATTGAGCGTGACGGCATCGACCAGCTTGCCGACGAAGAGCTCATGAGTGCCCAGATCTATGCTATCGATCACCTCGCATTCTAGATAACCAGCGCTGTGCTCGGTGACGATCGGTGTTCCCTGCTGTCCGATCTCATGAGCGATGTCCTGGAACTTGTCGAGATCCCGGCCGCAACGGAACCCAAACCGGCCGATGAACTGCATGGGCGCTTGCTCGGTGAGTATAGATACACCGAAGAACTGACTGTGACGGATATACTCGTGGGTAAGGTTCTGTTTATTGATGCAGACCGCGACCGTCGGTGGGTCAGCCGTCGTTTGAAATACTGCATTGGCGATCTGCCCGTTGAATTTTTCGTCTCGTTTGGAACTAACGATGTACAGCCCGTAGCCGAGCTTATTCAGTGTACGCAGATTCATGTTCGTCCAGTGTCCGTACGCCTGGTGCTTAGAATACCTGCTCAACCGATTTGACGGCAGGGATCTTATCCTTCAATGTCTTTTCGATGGCCATTTTCAAGGTCAGTGTGCTCATGGGGCATGTACCGCAGGCACCGGTCAGCCTGACCTTCACGATACCGTCTTCACTTACGTCGACCAGCTCCACGTTACCGCCGTCCGCCTGTAAACTGGGTCTGACCTCGTCCAATACTTTCTCGACCTGTTCTTTCATGTTTTTCTCCTTTCAATATTTGACACGTTAGCGTCATTTATGTTTACGTTCTTTCTTCAAGCAACTCTTGCATATGCCCTTGAAGTACCCGTGTACTTCGTCGATCTTATAACCGTTGATACTCTTGCGTCGCGCGTTCGGGCATTGAATGTCAATGTCGATGATCCGCCCACATTGCTTACAGAGCAGATGGTGATGCTGAGTGCTGGTCCACTCGTATCTCGTTTCGGTGCCGGTTATGGTTATTGCGGATACGAGACCGGCTTCCGTAAACGAGCCGAGCGTGTTATAAACGGTCGTCAGTGAGAGCGTGGGTGCACGTTTGGATAATGCTTCGTGGATCTGGTCAACAGTGAGATGCCGTCCTGTACTTCCGTGCAGGTAATCGAGGATGAGGATTCGCTGATGCGTGGGCTTGAGACCCTTGGCAGCGATCATCGCCTTCAGGTCATCACTATTTGTAATTATTTTAATCATGTAATGATTATAATCAAAAAGAGGAGGTTGTCAAGGGTGAAGTTACAGGTGGAGGGTAATTACAGAATGAGGTTCAAGAGGCCGCCGACGAGCAGGGCCGAGCCCAGCATAATCAGTGCTGCCTTGATCATGTCGACGATGCCCAGTTCCCTGAGCAGGACCACGAACGTGGCGATGCATGGAAAGCTCATGGTCAACACGACGCTGGCAATGATCAATTGCTTCATGGTCAGCCCGAGCGGCGCGAGCATGCCCACGGCAAGGTCCTTTCTCAAGAAGCCGACGAGTAACGCACTAACCGCCTCAAAGGGCAATCCGAGCAGTTTGCTGATTAGCGGTCCAATTAAGTCGTCGAAGAGCGGGAATATGCCGAGGGCATACAGCAGGTTAATGATAAGGACACCGAGCAGTACGAAAGGCACTGCTTCTTGCAGAAACCAGTGTATTCGCATCCAAACCTTCTTGAACAGGGTGGCGGGATGGGGGAGACGGTAAGCAGGAATCTCGGTGAAGATTTCAGGGCTCTCACCCTTGACCGAAATCCTCAGTATATTGCCCACGATGAGCCAGACGAGAAAGAGTGTTGCGAAGACCGGTAGCAGACCGCGTGCTCCATACTGGCCGAGCAAGCCGAATATCATTGCGGTCTGGGCCATGCACGGGATCGAGATCGACATGAGGGTCGCGGCGATGAACCGCTCGCGCTTGGTCTCGAGCACGCGCGTGGCCAGGACGCCAGGCACATTGCAGCCACCGGCCAAGAACATCGGTACGATCGCCATTCCGTGCAGGCCAATGATGTGCAGGGTGTTGTCAACCAGCACCGCAAGACGGGGGAGGTATCCTGAATCTTCGAGTATGCTCAATACCAGATAAAATGCGAGAATGTACGGCATTACCGCGCCGAAGGGAACGTAGAGGCCGGTAGTGAGCATGCCGAATGATTCGCCGAAGTCGATCTTGCCATCCATCAATTGCCCGATCAGCACCTTATGGAGCAGTGAGTCCGTTCCCAAAAGCGGTGATAGTCGCATCACGAGGGGTGCCCATATGTGTTCGAAAAAGGGGTCGGCAATACCGGCGATCAAACCCTCACCGATGAATCGTATCACGAAGAACAACAGGAACAGGACGACCACGGCGATCGGTAGTCCGGTCCACGGATGGATGGTCAGATCGCTGAGGCGTTCACCCAAGGTATGGTGTTTATGTTTGATCACCTGAACCCGGTCGACTATCCTCCCGACTTCATGCCAGCGCTCCTCGTCTTCATATGCATACGCGCCAACTCTGGCCTCCTTGAGCCGGATGACCAGTTCCTTAATACCCTGCCCGGTGATCGCTACCGTTGGGACAACCGGTATGCCCAGTATCCGCTCTAATATCTCAATGTCGATGGTGATGCCGATATGCTTTGCCTCGTCCCAGAGGTTCAGGGCGATTATCACTGGTATTTCTTTCTTCAACAATTGCAGGGAGAGATTCAGATTCCGTTCCAGGTTGGTTGCGTCGACGACGTTGACCACGATGCTGTCCTCTTCGGCGATCGCCCGTTCCAGCATGGCCACGGCAACCTTCTCTGCCGGTGATGTGGGCTCGAGGCTGTAGGTGCCGGGTACGTCGACCACGTCGATCTTAGATGCTCCAGAACCCATACAGCCCCGGCAGAATTCAACCGTTGTTCCGGGATAGTTGCTGGCGATCACGCGCACTCCGGTGAGGCGCGAGAAGATGACGCTCTTCCCGACATTCGGGTTACCCATGAGCAGGATTCTACGGATCATATTTCAACGAGTATGTGTCTTGCCATGCCGAAGCCAATTGCGATTTCAGCCCCCGCAGCCTTTACGATAACCGGTCCGCGCATGATCTGGCTGCTCTTCTTGGTGATCTTCATGCCTGGGCGTATGCCAAGCGCTTCGAGCCTTCGCCGGAAACCGTGACCACCGTGAACCGCCACTACCTGGCCGGTTTCGCCTCCTTGCATTTCGGTCAGGTTCTTTTTCGGCATTTCTTACGCTCTCTCTTGCTTCGACACTGGCGGCATTCACCGTACAGCTGTAGCCGATGGGCAGATACGTGAAAACCGTATTTGCGGGCAACATCGCGTTGCAGCTTTTCTATCTTGTCATTCTCAAATTCGATGATCCTGCCGCAGATGCGACAGATAAGATGGTCATGATGCTCTGCCCGGTGAGTAGGCTCATAGCGCACGGCCGAGTCTTCAAAAGAGCACTCCGATGCCAGCCCGCAACGCACGAGTAGCTTCAGGGCACGGTACACCGTCGAATATCCTATCTCAGGTCGTTTCCTTCTTATTTCATCATACAACTCTTCCACGGTGTAGTGACGGTCAGCACCGATGAAATAATTGACAATGAAGGAACGTTTGTCCGAGTTCTTCAGTCCATGCTGCGCCATATGCGCTGTGAACCGCTCGATGGCGTAATGATCATTCATCGCTCCCCGCGATCTTGAATTTGAAATTCATTTTCATAATTGATTATAGCAATGAACATGTACTTGTCAAGGGGCAACCAACGGTTGCTAAGGTGGTTAAGCTGGAGACAGCCGCAAGCGGCGGGTTGCCTCTTGCTAGTTCTATGTCTGGCTGTAGAGGACCGCCAACAGAAGTTCTGGTTCAATCCTGAACGAAGCGCCCCTGCCTTCGAAGAACCCGTGCGCCTTGATGAGATGAATGTTCAAATCCGACCACCTGACCACGGTGCCGGTCGGGGGGTGCTTGACCATCGTGATTCTCTTCAGGCAGCGCACATGATGCGGCCAGGGACAGGGTATCATGCCCCGGTTGTCGTCGATCGATACGAGAAGCCCTTGGTCTGCTTCCACCCAGTCGCCCAATCCCCGTTTGCCGATCTCGGTGATCTCCTGCATGCGTGCCGCGATCTCTTCCATGGTTTTCCCGGCGCGCGTGAGTACCGCGGCGTCGGTCTCGATTATCTCCCAGAGATTACGCTTGTCCGTACCGAGGAACCCGTCGGCTGAGAATTTCGACGAGCGTAGCATTCTCTCCAGCTTTTGCTCTTGTGGTGACTTCTTCATTGCTTCCTCATCCTTAGGAAAACTTATCGTAAAATATTCTGTCCTCGGTAATGTCGAATCCGGTCAGGACATTTACCGCGGATTCAATCATGCCCGGGCTACCGCATAGATAACCTTCATAGAGAGCAGTATCTTTCTGCTTCCTCAGGTGATCTTCGACAACATTGGTCACCCGACCAGTCACGCCCTTCCAGTGGGCGTCTGCGTTCGGTTGTGAGACGACCGGTACAAAGGTGAAGTGTTCCAGGGACTTCTCGAAATCGCGCATTTCTTCAACGAGAAAGAGGTCGTTGGTGTTTCTCACGCCAAAGAAGAAGACTGACTCACGGTCATTATGAGTGTTCACCATGTGGTGGAGTATACATTTTATGGGCGCGATCCCTGATCCGCCGGCAATGAATACTATAGGGGCCGCGGTATCGCGCAGATAGAATTGCCCGTAGGGTCCGTTTATCTTGACCGTGTCACCTTCTTTCAGATAATCGAAAAGGTAGGTCGTACAAATACCTTCAGGAACTCTGCGTACGATGAGCTCAATATAATCGGTCGCTCTTGGGTCAGAAGAGATCGAATACGCGCGGTATACTTCTTCGTTGCTCTTCTCATACCTCGGTGCCAGTACCTGCACGTACTGCCCGGCCACGTATTTCATTTTCTGGCCCTCGGTGAACCTTAGCCGGAACTGCTTTATGTCGTGCGTGTGGTCGATTATCTCATCACACACGCATTGATATTCCTTGATGGCCAAGAGTTCTGCCGGTATCAGGATCTTCAGATCATTACGTAGTTTTACCTGACATGAGAGTCTTGTCCCCTGGGTCCGCTCTTGATCATCCATATACGCTTCTTCAGTAGGGAGAAGTTGTCCGGCACCCTCTACTACCCTAACCTTACAATAGCCGCATGTACCTCGGCCCCCGCAGGCAGAAGGGATGAATATCTTCTGTGTAGTGAGCATTTCGAGCAGCGAACCGCCGCCCTTGATTTTGATTTTTTTCTCACCTTTGTTGATATCGACCTCAACCTCGCCGTAGTTGGTGATCACGCGCTCGGCAAAGACAAGGGAGGCCGCGAGCAGCGCTGCAATGCCGCTGATGATGACGATCGGCATCAAGAACGTGTTCATCATTGTCCCGAGAGAACGCCGGTGAAGCCAATGAATGCGAGGGCCATGAGTCCGGCAATGATCAGGGTTATACCCGGTCCTTGCAGGCCGTGAGGAATCCGAGCATTATTCAATCTTTCGCGTATGCCGGCCATGGCAACGATCGCTAACATCCAGCCGACCCCGCTGCCAAAACCGAAGACGATACTCTCGACCAGACCAAGATCGCGGATGACCATGAATAATGATACGCCGAGAATCGCACAGTTGACCGTTATCAGGGGCAGGAAAATACCCAGGGTCTGATACAAAGCCGGTGAGTAGCGTTCAATGGCCATCTCGATGAACTGTACGAATGCGGCGATGATAATGATGAAGAGAATGAAGCGGAAGTATTCAATCGCATAGGGTTGTAGTACATACCGAAAGGCAAACCAATCAAGGGCGGTCGTGAAGGTCATCACGAATACAACCGCGAAACCAAGGCCAACTGCCGTCTTCACCTGGCGGGAAACTGAGAGAAATGAACACATACCCAGGAAACGGGCCAGCAGAATGTTGTCGGTGAAGATCGATGCAAAGAGGATCACGAGAAGATGCAGCATGTGATTGCCCACGGTCATGATCTACCACCCGGTTGCTTGGTCTCTTTGGCCGGCTGAACCGTGCGCGCCAGCCAGACGATTATCGCGAGGGTGAAGAACGCGCCGGGCGGCATGACCATGATTATCCAGCGGTCCCACAGGGGTGATGAAAAGAAGGGCATGGGCATGCCCAGCAGTGATCCCATACCCAGTAATTCCCTGAACAAGGCGACACAAAGAAGAACGAGGGCATAGCCCAAACCCGAGAACAGGCCGTCCACGAATGATATGAGGGGAGGATTTGCATTGGCAAATGCCTCGGCGCGGCCCATGATGATGCAGTTGGTGATTATCAATCCCACATAAGGACCCAGGTTACGGCTCATATCAGGCCAGTAGGCCTTCAGCGCTTGATCGAAAAGTATCACATAAAAGGCAATGATGAGTACTTCAATCATCATCCGGATCACACGCGGCGTCCATTTGCGCAGGAGCGATACAGTCAAGCCGGAAAGGGCCGTGGTGAACATCACGGCGGCTGCCATGACCATGGTATTGAGTACCAGGTTAGTTACGGCCAAAGCACTGCAAATGCCCAGTATCTGCCGGAATACGGGATTGTCGCCCCACACCGCGGTCAGGATGACGTCTTTGGTCTTCTTCTGCGGTATCATCGCGCTTCCTGCATTTGCTTGCGCCAGGCCGAGAGCTGATCGTTCATGAATTTGGCCAACCGGTTGCTCGTTTGGGTGGCGCCGGTTACTGCGTGTACGGCGTTTTCATCGAGCGCAGCAGTAGCCGGCCGGACTTCAATGGGTGGACCAGTATCGGCCATTATCTTACCGACAAACTGTTCTCGGAACTGCAGCGTGATAATCTCTCCGCCCAGTCCAGGCGTCTCGTTCTGCTCGTAGAATGCGATGCCGGTTATGGTTCTTTGATCAGTGGCGATTCCGATCACCCCCTTGATCGGTGCCCAGAACCCCGGTCCGTCCAGGGGTAGAGCATAGGCCCAAAGCGTGCCGGCTTCGATGAATCTCAAGGCACCAGCACTCGATGCGTTGGCTTCTCGGATCTTATCGGTATAGATCTCGTGTATCTGGGCCGGGCTTGCACGAGGAGGTAGCTCGAGTGGTAGTGCCTGAAGCACAGCACGCTCGAAAGCAATACGTTCGTTATCCGCAACCCGTTGTCTGGTCAGGCTACCAAAGACGATTATGATCGCACTGAAGAACACGGTTATTGCGAAC
>JASFEK010000033.1:0-13932 GCA_050124875.1 Caldifarciminota bacterium
TGCAGGTACCGTCAAAGCTCTTGACGATATCCTCGAGACCAGAGAAGAAGTTCTGCACATATTCCTTGGTCGCCGCATACGTGTCTTTCTTGATCAATCGCTCGATGCCGATCAGGTTGACGAAGAAGACCGTGAGCAGGCGCAATTCGCCGCCGAGCATCCGGAGCCGCTCAGATTCTACGGTTACCGGCCGGTCTTGCCTTAGCTGAGCACCGCAGTTCGTGCAGTATGAAGCATATTCCGGGTTATCAGGATGATTGCAGAACGTGCATTTTTTCATGGATTGAGCCCGGCCCTGTTGTGTTTGATATTACGTTTAAGCCTATTCACTAAAATTATTATAAGCAAATATCAATAAACGTCAAGATTTGCCGTCACCATTACCGTTGAAAATGGACCGCCGCTGAATATAATTTGCCGTGCCGGATAACTTCAAACGCTACTCGCTGTCCGAAGCCAGAGAGATCATGGCTGGCCTTGGTCTCGATGGATACCGTGCCGAACAGATCTATAAGTGGCTGTGGCAGAAGGGCACGCGGGATTTCTTGGCGATGACCAACCTCTCAAAGCAATGGAGAGACTACCTCGCGCGCAACTACTCGATACGCGGTCCCCGTACGCTCAGGATAAATCATGAGGGCAAGGACGCCCAGAAGTACCTGATGCAACTGGAAGACGGTACAGAGATAGAGTCGGTATTCATCCGTGAAGCGAGACGCCGGACGATCTGTGTGTCAACTCAGGTAGGATGTGCGCTCGGCTGCAAGTTTTGCGCCACGGCGTTGCTGGGGTTCAAGCGTAATCTTCTGGCCCATGAAATCGCTGGTCAGGTGCAAGTCATTCAGGAATCACTGAAAGAGAAATGCACGAATGTTGTTTTCATGGGCATGGGTGAGCCCCTGCTCAATACAGAAGAAGTGTTCAAAACGCTGGAGATCTTGAATTCTTCCATCGGACTCGCGATCGGTCGCCGGCATACTACGGTGTCGACGGCCGGGTTACTAGAGGGTATGGAAATGCTCCTGAGGTCGCCGTTCAGGGTGAAGTTGGCGATATCGCTTAACTTTGCCGATGACAATCTGAGAAGAGAATACATGCCCGTGGCACGTATCAATCCGTTGCCGGAAATAATAAGGCTAGCGCGAGCGTATTCAAAGCAGAAGGAAATGGTGACCTTTGAGTATGTCATGATAAGGGACGTCAACGATTCGATGCGGGATGCACAGAATCTCATACGGCTGCTCAAAGGAATACCATCAAAGATCAACTTGATCCCGCTCAATGAGTATCCGGGGTTGCCTCATAAGCGCCCGACCGGACAAAGGGTCGAAGCATTCTTCGAAAAACTTCTCACGTCCCAGCATACCGTAGTTATCAGAAAATCACGCGGTCAGAAGATTCTCGCGGGCTGCGGCCAGCTTGCCGGGTCAGCGCGGGAAGACAGAATAGAAGGTTAAGTCCAATGATACCGGGTCGGTTCAGGGGTAGTCATTGAAAGAAGAATGTGATGATGTGACGGGTGAGACGACGCGCGCTCACCTGTATGTATCCGGGATTGTCCAGGGGGTCTTCTTCCGGGCCCACACCACCAAGGTTGCACGATCCTTGGGTTTGAACGGTTGGGTCAAAAACCTCGTTGATGGTCGGGTCGAGATCGTGGCCGAGGGAACACGTCAGGATGTTGACAAACTCATCCAATGGTGTCAGAAAGGACCTCCGGCCGCCGCCGTGGAGGGCGTTGAGGTTCTGGACGAGCAACCAATGGGTGATGTGACACAATTCCAGATCCGGTATTAGCCTGACGCGTCGCTCACCACTTTGGAGATTCAGACCACGGGTTGACTTACCGTGTTGAATTAATGCGTCGCTCATCTTGACGGACACGTAAATTTCGATATAATAAGTGGCGGCACTTCATTCATGTTCGGAACATTAGGCCGTCTGACGAAGAGATCAGTCCACTCTCAATCATAGATTGGAGGCAAGATGGGTAAGACCTTAGCTGAGAAGATACTATCGGAGAAAAGCGGCCAGGACGCGCACGCCGGCGATATCGTCATTGCCCGCGTTGACGTCGCGGCCTTTCAAGATGGCACTGGACCACTCGGTGTCCGTCAACTTCAGAAGATGCGCTTAGAGCGCGTACGGGCTCCCAAGTCCATACTCTTCCTCGACCATGCGGCACCATCGCCCCGTAAAGAATTATCCAACGATCATATGCTATTGCGTGAGTTCAGCCGAAAGACCGGCGCCGTGCTCTCGGATGTTGGCGACGGGGTGATTCATCAGCGGCTCGTTGAGTCATATGCTAAACCCGGTGATGTTGTGATCGGTGCTGACTCGCACACCTGCACCTCAGGAGCGCTCGGAGCATTTGCGACCGGTATGGGTTCGACTGATGTCGCCATTGGTATGGCAATGGGTAAGACATGGCTCAAGGTTCCAGATACGTTCCGGGTTGAAGTGACCGGTGAGTTCCGACCAGGCGTGTATTCCAAAGACCTCATTCTATATCTGATCGGAATGCTGGGAGCCGATGGGGCCACCTATAAGGCACTGGAGTTTGGCGGTCCGGCAATAGAGAAGATGTCAATGGAATCACGGTTTGTGCTCAGTAACATGGCGGTTGAGGCGGGGGCTAAGACCGGTCTCATTGCATCGGATACTAAGACCAAGCAGTATTTAAAGGCCCGGGGGCGAGTCAAGGAATGGCGGCCGTTCATTCCGGATAAGGGCGCTCGATACGAGCGGGTCATTAAGATCAATGCAAGCAAACTCGTGCCTCAGGTTGCCTTTCCTCATACCGTAGACAACACCAGGAGTATTGGTGAGGCTAAGGGAGTGAGGGTTGACCAGGTATTCTTGGGGACATGTACCAACGGGCGTATTGAGGATCTGAAGATCGCGGCGCGGATATTGAGAGGCAAGAAGCGTGCGTCTCAAACAAGATTGGTGGTCGTGCCGGCTTCGCGCGACGTCTATATGGCGGCCATGCAATCACGCTTACTCGAGGTTTTTGTGCGTGCCGGCGGGATCATAATGGGTCCTGGATGCGGTCCGTGTGTTGGCGTTCATCAAGGCGTGCTCGGTGATGGCGAGGTGTGTCTTTCCACGGCTAACCGGAATTTCCGGGGCCGTATGGGCAACCCCGAGGGATTCGTTTATCTGGCGTCACCGGCCACTGCGGCATATTCGGCAATTACCGGTAAGATAAGCGATCCACGAGAAGTTTTTTCCCGACCCAAGCGTCGGGCAGTGAAGAAAGTAGTTAGAAGAAAAAAGAAATGAAGATTTCGCACAAAAATATCAATAGGAAGTAAGGAGGATAAAAGATGGCAACACTAAAAGACAAACTGACGCAGGCGATTCCTGCGTTGAGGGATGAGATCAAGGCTTTCGTGAAATCAAATGCCACCAAAGCGATATCTGAGGTCACGGTTGCGCAGGCCTATGGTGGTATGCGCGGCGTGAAGGCGCTGGTTTGCGATACTTCGGTTGTCCCGCCGGATAAGGGGTTGATAATTCGTGGGCGACCGATCGGAGACTTGAAGGACAAGTTACCCGAAGCGGTTTTTTACTTGCTGATCACCGGTGAGATGCCGGACGATGCGGCGCTGGAGGACCTGAAGAAAGACATGAGGAGTCGTGCTCAGGTCCCAGACTATGTGTGGAAAGTCTTGGAAGCAATGCCCAAGGATTCTCATCCGATGGTGATGTTCAGCCTCGGCATTCTGGCCATGGAGAAGGAATCGGTCTTCAGGAAAAAATACACTGAGGGAATCAAGAAAACAGATTACTGGCAGTATACACTTGAGGATTGTCTCAGCCTGATTGGCAAGCTGCCCACGCTCGCGGCTGGGATCTATCGTATGAAGTTCGATAAGGGTCCGCGCATCGAGCCCGACACAAAACTAGATTGGGCGGGTGATTTTGCCCGCATGCTGGGCGTCCCGGATACTACCGGTGAGTTTGCGAACCTCATGCGTCTCTACATGGTCTTGCATTCAGACCACGAGGGTGGTAATGTCAGTGCCCACACGTGCCATTGTGTCGGTTCGGCGCTTTCTGATCCATACTACGCCGTGTCGGCAGGACTCAATGGTCTGGCTGGTCCGCTCCACGGTCTGGCTAATCAGGAGTGCCTGCGTTGGGCGATCATGGTGAAAGAGAAATTCGGTGGCGTGCCCAGCGACGAACAGTTGAAGCAATTCGCATGGGACACCTTGAATTCCGGACAGGTCATCCCGGGTTACGGTCACGCCGTGCTGCGGATAACTGATCCCCGCTTCGATGCGTTCCGCGAATTCGGCGCCCGCGTCTGTGCTGATGACCCATACTTCCAAATCGTCGACAAGGTCTTCAATGTCATTCCCGGAGTACTGAAGGAACACGGTAAGGCGAAAGACCCCTGGCCCAATGTCGATGCGGCGTCGGGTTGCTTACTTTATCATTTCGGTCTGACCGAGTTCGAGTACTACACGGTACTCTTTGGCGTATCACGTGCGATGGGTATGTGCTCCCAGCTGATCGTGAGTCGTGCATTGGGAGAAGCCATCGAGAGGCCGAAGTCAGTGACCACCGAATGGATGAAACAGACGGTTGCCAAGGGCTGATCAGCTCGCGGCCAGGAGGTAAGTCATGACTCTCAAAGGAAAGGCATGGAAGTTCGGTGATAGTATCTCGACCGATCTGATCTGCCCGGGCAGGTATTTTCACTTGCGTTCAAATCTTCCGGAACTGGCAAAACATGTGCTCGAAGATGCAGATGAGGAGTTTGCCGCGAAGATGACAAAGGGTGATTTTGTCGTTGCCGGCAACAATTTCGGTCTGGGTAGTTCTCGTGAACATGCGCCGACGATCATAAAACTCGCCGGCGTATCCGCCGTACTGGCAAAATCCTTTGCGCGTATTTTCTATCGTAATGCAATAAACGTGGGTCTTCCACTGCTCGAATGTGATACTGGCAAGTTCGAACAAGGTGATGAAATATCGGTTGATCTGGCAACCGGGAAGATCAAGAATGTGACAAAGGGGATCGAACTCAAAGCCCATCCCCTGCCAAAGGCGATGCTCAATATCCTAAATGACGGAGGTCTGCTGGCACACATCGAGAAGCATGGCGATTTTAAGTTAGATTAGTCAAAAGGAGAATATATATATGAAGAAGAAAAAAAGGAAGGCGACAAAGGCAAAGAAGAAGAAGGTGAAGGCGAAGCGACCAGTGAAGAAGACGAAGAGGAAGTCGAAGAAAGTAACGAAAAAGACGAAGATGCCGGCTTCGATCGTGAAGGCTCAGAGTCATTTCGCGGGTATCCTCAAGACTCAAATCTCCAGGGTCAAGCAACTGAAGAAAGCACAGGATTGGATTGACTATTCTGATCTACATCCAATCGTCGTTGGTGTTATCGGTGGCGATGGAATCGGTCCTCACATTACTGGTGAAGCGCAGCGGGTTCTTGAGCATCTGCTCGCCGATGATATCGCCAGTGGCAAGATCGATTTCCGCGTGGTCGAGGGGCTGACGATTGAACGTAGGTCAGAGGTGAACAAGCCGATTCCGGATGAGGTATTGACCGAGATCAAGAAGTGTCATGTAACCTTGAAGGGGCCAACGACGACGCCGAAAAAAGGCGACCCCTGGCCCAATATTGAGAGTGCCAACGTTGCGATGCGCAAGGAACTCGACCTGTTCGCGAATGTGCGACCGGTGCGGGTTCCGGCTCAGGGTATCGATTGGATGTTTTTCCGGGAGAATACCGAGGATGTGTATGCGCTTGGTCCTTTTGGAGTCGAGGTCACGCCGGATATTGCGATTGATTTCAAACTCATCACCAAGCCGGGCAGCGATCGGATCATCCGGTTGGCTTTTGAATACGCCAAGAAGAACAAGCTGGATCGGGTGACCGCGGTGACCAAGGCGAATGTCGTGAAGACCACGGACGGCCTTTTCTTGAAAGTATTCTACGACATTGCCAAAGAATATCCGGGAATAAATGCGGACGATTGGTTCATTGACATCATGACCGCGAAACTGGTTGATGAGAAGCGGCGTCGCGATTTCAAAGTAATGGTTCTACCTAATCTCTATGGGGATATCCTTACTGATGAGGCAGCAGAGTTCCAGGGTGGAGTCGGTACAGCCGGCAGCGCGAATATCGGTAAGCGCTATGCCATGTTCGAAGCCATTCACGGCAGTGCGCCGCGTATGGTAAAGGAAGGTCGCGCCAAGTTCGCAGACCCAAGCAGCGTTATTCGGGCGGGAGCTATGCTACTCAATCACATCGGTTATGCTAATCTGGGCGGTAAGCTGGGAATGGCTTTGGATATATGCGGCCAGTATGAGAAGAAGCTCGTCATGACCGGACGCTCGACCGGCTCGACCGGACGTGATTTCTGTGATTACATCATGGAAACGATGGCGGATACGAATCTGAAAACACGCTGGGAACAGTATCAGCAGGGATAAACTCAGCCCAAGAATAAAAACCCCGCCCTGGTGGCGGGGTTTTTATTTACTCCAGGCCCGTATATCCCGGTGCACTTGACATGATAGTAAAATTGAATAGAATTTTAGGATGGCTACACAGGGCAAACTAGCGCTTGTGACTGGCGGTGCCACAGGTATTGGAGCCGCTATTGCCAGAAGATTCGTGAAAGAAGGCGTGCAGGTAGCGATATGCGATATTGATACTGAAAATGGCCAGGCAATGACCGCAGAGCTGGGTACATTAGCCCATTTCTACAGACTCGATGTCAGCGATGAATCCGACGTGACCAGTGTCGTGGAGAAGTTATTTGCTGAATTCGGATGCATCGATGTTCTGGTAAACAATGCCGGTATCACCAATGACAAACTCGTAATACGCATGAGTGCTGAGGACTGGGAACGGGTCATACGGATCAATCTCACCGGAGCCTTCTTGATGACACGGGCCGTGGCCAAGCATATGATCAAGCAGCGTCACGGTAGGATCATCAACATGGCCTCGGTGATCGGTGTGATCGGGAATTTCGGCCAGGCCAACTATGCAGCAAGCAAGGCTGGTATTATTGCCTTGACCAAGTCATGCGCCAAGGAATTCGGCCGGCGCAACATATTGGTCAATGCGATTGCACCGGGCTTCATCAAGACGAGGATGACTGAAGCCATACCTGAGGAGATAAAAGAGAATTATCTGAAGCAGATACCCCTTGGGAAATTTGGTGAACCAGAGGATGTGGCGAATCTCGTGTTTTTTCTGAGTTCAGAACAGGCGTCCTACCTGACCGGACAGACTATATGTGTGGGTGGGGGAATTGTGATGCAATAGGAGACGCGGCTGTGTTGAGGTGTCTCCGCCTTAGATAAAAGGAGGAATAACATGGCGCTTTTTGATGATGTAAGAGACATAATCGTGGAACAGTTGCATGTGCCACCAGAGAAAGTAACGATCGATGCCAAGTTCATCGAGGATCTTGGTGCCGATTCCCTGGACACGGTTGAATTGATCATGGCTTTTGAAGAGAAATTCGGACTGCAGATATCAGAAGAGGAAGCGCAGAAACTGGATAATGTTGGCAAGGCTGTCACCTACCTTGAAGAGATGCTGAAGAAAAAATGAGAAGAGTAGTTGTCACCGGACTGGGCGCAATAACTCCGTTAGGACTTGATGCGAAAACGACATGGGAACGGCTCGTCAGTGGCACGAGCGGCATCGACCTGATTCAATCATTTGATACATCACAGCACACGGTCAAGATCGCCGGTGAGATCGGAGATTTTCACCCGGAGGAAAAAATACCTCCGAAATCGGCACGCCGGCTTGACCGTTGCGTTCAGCTTTCTCTTTGGTCGGCGATTGAAGCGGTTGAGGACGCAAATATCGATTTCAAGAACCACGATCCTGACCGGGTTGGTGTGATAATCGGATCAGGTATCGGTGGCTTGGCGACTTGGGAAGCAGAACACACGAAGTTCGTCAATCAAGGACCGAGCCGCGTGTCACCGTTCTTGATACCCATGATGATCAGCGATATGACATCGGGCTATGTGTCCATTCATTGGGGGTTGAAAGGACCCAACTACACAACGGTTTCGGCCTGTGCCTCAGGGGCGCATGCGATCGGCAACGCCTTCCGTGCAATCAAGTATGACGACGCCGACGTCGTGGTTACGGGTGGTGCCGAGGCGCCGGTTACACCATTTGCCCTGGCCGGCTTCAGTAATATGCGGGCACTCTCCCGGCGCAATGACGAGCCGCAGAAAGCATCTCGGCCCTTTGACAAGGCGCGTGATGGTTTTGTCATGGCCGAAGGCGCCGCAACGCTGATCCTCGAGGAAATGGAATTCGCCCAGAAGCGGGGGGCCAGGATATATTGTGAAGTCCTGGGTCTCGGCGCAACCGGTGACGGGTATCACATTACGGCACCTGCTCCAGAAGGTGAGGGTGCACGCAGATCCATGGCACGTTCAATACGGGAGGCAGGCTGCAAGCCGGAGGCTATCGCATACATAAACACGCACGGCACTTCAACTGAGTTGAATGACAAGTTCGAGGCCCGGGCGATAAAGGACCTGTTCGGTGAACATTCTGGTAAACTTGTGCTCAACGCAACGAAATCGATGCTCGGTCACAGTCTGGGTGCGGCCGGCGCAGTGGAAGCGGTGGTTACAATACTCTCAATGAGAGACGGTGTCGTACATCCCACGCTCAATCTTGAAGATCCTGATCCAGAATGTGAGGATTTGGATATCATACGCGGGCAGGCAAGAAAACTGGACATAGAATATGCGCTTTCTAACTCACTGGGATTCGGTGGTCATAATGTGACGCTCTGCTTGAAACGCACTTGACGTTGATGATGTATGAGTTCTGGTCAAAGAGTAGTGATCGGTATTGGAGGGAAGATTGGCACGGGTAAGACTACCGTGGCGAAGATTTTCCGCGATCTCGGCGCGCAATACATCTCAGCCGATGAGATCGGCTGGGAGGTGTTGCCAGAGATAACGGACGTATTACAGAATGAGTTAGGTAAGGGAATTATGCTAGGTGCGAAAATCGACAAAAGAAAACTTCGTGAGCTGGTGTTTACCGACGCTCAGAAGCTGGAATTTCTCAATCGTGTTTCACATCCGATCCTGACGAGACGCATCATCGAGAGAGTTAGAGAGATTAAATCGGGGGTTGTTGTTATTGACGCGGCATTGCTCTTTGACTGGCCTGAGGTCTACGAGACGGTTGATTTTTCGATACTGTTGACCGCACGGCGCGAGTTGATGTTGGAACGGGCCAAAGCCAAGGGCATGAGTAGCGGTCTTTTCATGCAGATAATGGAGCAGCAGAAGAGTGAGCAAGAGATGAAAGAGCTGGCATCATACCTGATCGAGAATAACGGAACGATAGCTGAATTACGGGAGAAGTGTAAGGTCATATATAAAGAAATAAGCCATGATTGCTGAGTGTAGTCATTGTCACGCTAAGTACAATATCGACGAGAGGAAAATCCCGCAAGGCGGGGTGAGGGTTCGCTGCAAGAAATGCGGCGATATCATGTACATAAAGAGATCAGCGCCGCCGGTCGAAGAAAAGGAACCGGCCGCCAGTGTTGAACAAACCACAGAAGTAGCACCGGATGAAGCTGGAACAGGCACGCCCCTACCGCCCGCAGTGGAGAAACCACCGTCGCTCGTGGTTCCGGAAAGAGCCGAATCCGAACGCAAGGCAGTTGAGGAATCGGTTGAGCGCAAGGTTCATCTCTCTGAAGAGCACATGAGCGAAGAGGACAAAAAGTGGCATGCACGAGCGCGTCGCTTGGCCAAGGCACTTGCCTCGGACCTGGTGCTCTACAACAAGGCGCGCGTTGAACAGGGACTACGTGAAGGCAATATTGCACAAATCCTGGGTCCGGAAATCCGCCGGTCCTGGGAATACTATTGCCAGCAAATCCCCAAGCATATAGTCGAGGGGACCGACTATTTCAAGGAGCAATTGAATAAGATTGTCGGTCGGGGCAAGAAGATATTCAAATAGCCACCGACGTATTGTAGATTTATACGGTAATCAAGTACTCGGTCTTGTCTTCCGGTAATAGAAAAAGAGCACAACCGCGATAACCAGACCGTACGCTATGACATTGTACGGGAAGGGGATAAGATGATGATCATGCACGTTTACCCAGTATGTATCAAGTGAAACATATGACGCGAAGAGCTGGAATACCGTGAAGAGTAGCACGATAAGGTAGGGCAGGGTCGGCCTGGTCGTCGTTCTTCGCACGAAGAAGAAGATGACCGCGTTGAGGGCGAAGAGAACCACGGCCGGTATCAGTCCGGATACCATGAAGGATGTGCGTGTTGCCCAGCCATCAGGGGTTCCCTGCATGTCGAAATGTACTGCGATTCTCTCGGGCAGCCCTGGATAGAGAATGAGCACCATAGCAACCGTCAATATTAGAATGGCGGCGGGCAGGATCAGGATCAATGGATTGGCCTGATGTATGGTCCCGGGTGGTGTGGGCGCGAGAGGCGCGATCTCACCCCGTAATCCTTTCACCGTGTTCACAAGATGCTCTTCAAAGCGCGCCCTTTGCTCAGGGGAGAGCGCGAATGCACCGCGGCTGGTCTTGATGATTATCACGTCTTTGAGGCTGCGCATTTGACAGGTTATGGTTCCATATTCGGCAGTGGAGAATAGGCCATAGTAGCCGAAAAGACCACCGTTGCCAAAAGTACGTGAGACGCGCAATCTGGTAAAGTCGGGCACCACGGTGTAGGCCTTCACGTCTTCCAGGGAGATGCTGATCTCTTTCCCGATCACCTTTTGGATGACCAGTTTGCCTTCGCGGAGAGAATATTTATTTGGGCTCAGGAGATAGCAGACCAGAATGATCGCCAGCATGCCGATCGCGAATATCCAGCCAAACGGCACCTTGATGATGAAGAAGGTTGCCAGAGCGATCAGTAATATGGATACGGCAAGCGTGACGATGAGTGCTGGTCGGTCCAGTCTTGAAACTTTGAACTCCATGGGTAGAGTATACGTGATGCAGGGTGGTTGTCAATCCTGCAGAAACAGCGAGGAAAAAGGGGCAAAGGTGGGTGTATTCAGTTTGCTGCGCCCTTGCCCCGGAACAGTTATCTCAGGTCTTTCTTTATCTGTTCGATGTCTCGTTTCAGCTCTGCGATCTCCTCGGTAAGGTCATCAATGAGTTCTTGCAGTTCCTCGGTGTTGAGGACGACCTTGAAATCCGGTATCTCGGGAATATCAAGTTCCATGTGCATTTTTGATATGTCCCGTTCGCCGAGTGTTATCATCTTTGACATTTGCTTGCCCTTTCGCAATACCGATATGGCGACGCGTTCGTTCGGCCGTTTGGCGACGGTCTTTGCTAAGTCCTTGTGGCCGCTGATTCTCGTCTTGTCGATTTCCATGATGATGTCGCCTACTTCCAGGCCTGCTTCTTGGGCCGGCGATTCGTCATGGATTTTCTCTATGATTACGCCATGATCCATATCGAGCGCGATCTTCACTGCGTCGCTCATGCGTCCAGTGGAAACCCCAAGATAGCCGATCATATCTTCGTCGGCATTTAGCAACAGAGGTAGAGCCAGAGCGATGATAGCGATTGTCCTTTTCATAACATACCTCCTCGTTTATTGGACATACGTAGGGGTATGAACGGTTTAATATGATGTATGGTATCTATGAAGAGAAGGCGCTGGTGATCGCGGTTATCTGGTAATCGATACCGTCGATCTGTACTGCATCACCGGGATGTTTGCCCAGCATGGTAAGGGCCAGGGGTGCTTCATTGGACAGAACGTTGTTGCTCAGGTCAGTATCCCATCTACCCAGTATTCGGTAGGTCACACGCGACTCTTTGTCGGTTCTCTCCAGGGTGACGGCCGTGCCGATTTCGACCCTATCGGTCTTGGCTTTGCCGGGTTCGATCAGTTGTACCTGCTGTAATTCTGCCTCAATGGCTCGCACCTTGGCGAATAGCTGGTCTTGCTTTTCCTTGGCTGACTTATATTCGAAGTTCTCACTCAGATCGCCGAACTCGCGTGCCCGCCCGATTTCTTTCCTGTTTTCCGGGATCTCCACCGAAACAATGTGTTCTAGCTCGGCTTTCTTCTTCTGTAATGCCGCCTCGGTCGTGTAGATGATATCGGCGGACTCTTCCGCAAATTCAGGAAAGTGATGCTCGATGATACGCAGGAAATGCTTCTTCTCGTAATCGGTCAGGGCGCTACTTCGGCTGACGGCGTCCCGGATGCGCACTGCCAGGTCGGGTGGCGACTGGGTCATCAGCTCATCGAATGTGTCCAGCGATAGTATCGTCTTCGCCGTCGCCTTGATGCCGCGCACATACTCAAGGCTATCGATGAGTCGCGGGATCAGGGCTGGTTTCATATACTCGTTCAGGTTGCCAGTGGCAATTCTCTTGAGCATCCAGTGAAATTGCTTGGAATATTGCTTGGCCATGGCGAGGATTCGATGGTAGATATCATCGAGCGTGCCGGGAGCGTGCGTTAGTTCCTCAACCAGTGCGTCGAGCAGCCGGAAATCGCCGGTCGCGAATACCAGTTTAGAAGCAACTGCAGTCCAATCACTACCCGACCGTTGCCGCAAGATCTGCAGCATCATTCTCTGATGGTCATGATTGATCATCTCTTTCAAGATTGTTTCCGGAGGGCTCGAGCGTAGCAGGTCGTCGGCTGAATATCCCAATTCGACCGAGGGATCGGTTTCCTGTACCAGCATCAGTATGTCCAGGGCCAATCCAGGATGATCGTTCTTTGCCGCATTACCTAGTTTGACCAGTTGCGGCAGCAGGATCTTCAAGACATCGGGCATCTTCTCTGCGTACTCTTCGGCCAGCTCGTATTTCTGTCGGTTGCTCGCTTCATTGAATGCCCTCATTGCCTGGTTTTGTTTGTCTTCAGCCGATGCGACAAACGCATAGGTTTTGGATGTCTTGCCCGTGAGTCTGATATTATCATGCTTTTCTAATCGCTTGCGGGCCTTTTCCCAGAACTTGTTCATCTCGGCTTTCTCAATGATCCCCTCGAGATAGCTTTTTATCTGCGTCGCGGATAGTGGTTTACCAAAACTGCTGAGAAGCCGGACCACGAGTTCGTCAGGATGAGAACGGGCCATTGATTTCAAGGCCTCGATGTTCTTGTGTTTTTGATATAGGAAATGATCCTCATCGACCGGCTCGAGTAGGCCCCGGGCCACGTCAATACTTAGAAAATGCCGCTTCTTGCGTTCAAAGTCGACAACGATTTCTCTTTTCCCGGGGTTCACTTCGATCACCGTGCCGAGGCCGTAGCGCTCGAAAAAGAAATACCTGCCTCTATCATAAGTTAGATATTCCTCCAGTCTACGTATCGCCTTCATGATCGGTTCGTTGGTACTCATGCCCGAGCATCCGAGATAATCCTCAATAGACTCAGAGTCAGCGTATTTCTTCCGGTAGACCCGGATGAGTCGTTTGCGCGTTTCTGCATCTTCTGGCCGGTAGCGGAGCATGTGTTTCTGAGTTTCGAGAGCGTGGTCGTATGCGCGGTGTGTTTCGTAATGCTCGCTCAGTATGTCGAGCAGCAAGTATGCGCGCTCAGACTCGCCGCTCGCGGCAATGAGATCGGTGATTTTACAATATGCATTGGGTTTGAGGTTCTTGTCCGTGATGAACTCGGTCCACGAATCTTCGAGTTCAGCATATTCCTTCCTGGCCGCGAGCTGCTTGGCCTTATCCAAGCTCATCATTCATTATTATAGTGTATCAGCGGCAAATTTCAACACATAGTCGAGCGCCTGATCAAAAAAAAAGGCCAGACCGTTTTCGGGTCTGGCCTTTTGACTTGGTCGGATCTTACTTCTTTGCTGCGTCCGGGGTTCTCCTGATTAGCGCATATATCACGCCGCCCACACCTATGCATAGAGCGAT
>JASFEK010000034.1:0-13760 GCA_050124875.1 Caldifarciminota bacterium
CAACAAATATCTTGCCTTCAACTATGTCGCAATCGGCGATGAGCCTTTGGCAATAGTGCATTTCAAGAGAGCATTGAGTCTGCATCCACAATATGAAATAGCCGAGGATATTACCTCACCCGATATCCACCGTGTATTCGAAGACGCAAGAAAGGAACTGGCACATGAATCTGGAGGATGCTCGTGCTTCATCCCCGGTATCGGACAATTCATGAAAGGAGAAGACAATAAAGGGAGAGCAATAATCGCCGCTTCAGGCGTCACGCTCACCACCGCGATTATCACCTGGGCCGTTGCCGACAGCAAACATAATCACTATCTCTCTCTTGGCCCTGAGGATATTGATGATATGGATCGCGCCTATGAAGATTACAACCGGTGGCACAAAGCGAGCATAGTCACCGCAACAACATTCGTTGCGATTTATATGTATAGCATCTTTGATGCGATCCTGACGAGGAAACCGAACAACCACGTTAACGATAAGAATCCGGGATTCAACATTGACTCAGATGGAGAATCCGTAGAAATAAGTTACCGAATCGGGCTGTAGTATGTGGAGAATAGGAATCATCAGCACTACCATCATCATGATAAGCACGGTCTGCATCGACGCGCCGCATGACAACAGATATGACCCTGAAAATCCGGATCGAGCATATCTATCAGCATTCGTATATGAGCTAGGTTATTACCCAATGGAAGCAGCCACAGTATCACTCACCCAGGATAATTTCGTCGTTCGGTCTGACACGAGCGATCCCGCCGGAATGATCGAGTTCAGAGAAATCAGACCGGGTATCTATGATCTGAATGCACAGGCACTCCACTACGCGACCGTGACCCACAGTGCGGAAAGCCTATGGGCAGGGGTGGCGATCGAAGCACTTAGAATCGAGTTGAGCACGCTTGATTTTGAGGACGAATTCATGGGCACCTCATCACCATACAAATTCGAAACCGTGACCGGTTCCTGGTATATCACTGAAGACTACGCACAATCAGGAATGCACTCGACCCCCCGAGTATATGGAGGCACAAATAACGTTGCCGGCGATATGGCTATCTCTTTATGTCAAGCTGAAGCAGACGGTTTTCTTTTCGAAGCAAATATAAAAGTAGACACCTCTTCCGGGGATAGTTGGAGGACAGGCTTTGTCATGAGGTATCATGATGCCGACAACCACTACATGATCACGTTAGCTCCTGACAGGGTGTATTGTGATATCATATTAGAAGGACAAATAACGAATATACAAACCACGGCCCACGAATCCATACCCGGAGTCTGGCAGAAATTGCGCATTGAACGCCCTGACGCGTGGATCTTCATCAGAGTATCTCTGGATGATGAGCTCATCTTCACAATATACGATAACAGTCTCTCATTTGGGAAAGTCGGTCTACTCGTGTATAATGAAGAAGAACCTGATATCACCACTGCATACTTTGATGATGTAACTCTTGATCTGACCTACGGCATCTCAAATATGGTGTCGAATCTTCACACCTCACATTAGACTGATTCTCTGATCTTACCTACCACTGCACTCGATCAAGCAGGCACAGTGATCGGGCTTTAAGAATAGTGAAATGTGACTCGTTACCTCTTGCTGCTAGTCTGTACCAAAACATCCGGTGTAATACAATGTCTCGTATGTCGCATAAGACACAAAGTACAGATCAAAATGCGAAAGCGATGGCTCTTCAAAACTATTGGCGCGGTTAAAGGCAATCGCCCAGATGTACTCTCCCTCGTACCTGCATTTCTCAGCATAGCATGGAACCCTGTTCGGCCTGGCGTGCCAATCGGGATACGTCGACTGTATACAGTGGAACAGTATCTGCGGGTCCTCATTCAAGTCTTCTGCCCTGTGCCACATGCTCTCTATTATCTCACCCCGCAACTCGACGGAAAGGTCTGCCCCGGAATACGCATTGGCAAAGATGTCGTGAGTGGAACTGTAAGGTACAGACAACGGATAATAAGTATAGTCGGTATTCGTCACAATCACTACTGGTTCACAGGCTTCGTGAGAGGTGCATCCGATCATGATAACCGTCATCGTCAATAATACTCCCCAGAAGATTCGTCCTTTCATTGCATTCCTCCCTTCATTACCCAAGCATTCTATCTACGTTATCATCTGAGATAATCATAGTAGCCAACCTCACAAATCACTCACAGGCACAATCACGCGTTTTCCCGGGGACAGGCAGAACATTCTGTACATTTTCGCTTTTTCATCAATATCGGACGTAAAACGCTCTGGATATCAAAGATATTCTACAAGTCATCCAACTTCAGCGCTTCACAGAATGTTCAGAATGTTCTGCCTGTCCCCGGTTTCTGGTTTTTGCGGTGCATTTCCTCGATGGCATCAGCATCAAGGTTTTCATTGTGATAATTCTCTACAAAATCTTGCTCGATATCAGGACACACCTTGCGCCGGGCAATCCGGTGGATATTCAAGAGATGGTGAACCGTGATATTGTCGGTGGTGATATTCTTGCCACCGGTACCGCAGGCAAGCATAAGCGATGGCCGAAGCTTATTATACGTACCGCCCAGTGCTCCATGTGAAGCCGGTGTATTAACCAGCACCCGGCCGGCATTGACCGCCGACGCGAAATATGCGATCTTATCCTCGAGTTTGGAGAATATGCTCGCCGTATGCCCCAAGCCACCATGTCGATTGATCTGACGGCACAGCTCGATTGCCTTCTCAAAATCATCGGCAACATAAAAGGCAAGGATCGGGGCCAGAATCTCAAGGGACAGCGGAGACTCAATTCCAACTATCTCCAGGGGTGCGATCAAGACCGTAGTATCCGACGGAACCTTGATACCAGCCATCTCGGCAATACGCGGTGCCGGCTGCCCGATGACTTCAACCTTCATTACTTTCTGTTCTTTGTTGAACGCAACCGCCTCAAGCCGCTTAATCTCCCCTTTAGCCAGGAAATAGGCTTTCCGCTTCTTGAATTCCTGAATGACCTCATTGGTATTGTATCGGTTGGCAACAACTGCCTGTTCACTGGCGCATACAGTGCCGTAATCGAATGTCTTGGATATGAGAATTTGCTCAACCGCAAAGGCCACGTCAGCAGACCTGCCAATATACACGGGCACATTGCCGGGACCAATCCCGATCGCAGGATTTCCTGACCGGTGTGCCGCTCTCACCAGACTGACCGAACCAGTCGCAAGAATGAGTGATATGTTCTTATGTTCCATAAGGGCCAGCAGCTCTTTTTCGGTTGTCGTCCTGATCCACTGCACGCAATTCTCCGGCGCACCGGCCTCCAGTGCCGCTTCATAGGTAATTCGCGCGGCTTCCACTGAGCATTTTCTGGCCGACCCATGCGGCCGGATAATAATCGGATTCCTGGATTTCATGGCGATCAGGATCTTAAAGAGAACAGTTGAAGACGGGTTGGTGATCGGTGTAATTGCCAGGATGGGACCAACCGGTCTCGCCACCTCGACAACTTCCTGTTCCGGGTCCTCAGCAATCACGCCGACGGTCTTCACATCCTTAATATCTTGATACACAAAACGGGTCGCTATGACATTCTTGATGACCTTATCTTCCCACCTACCCAGTTTGGTTTCTTTGTGAGTCAATTTTGCCAGGTGCACGCGATTGTTGAACCCCACCTTGTACACCGCATCGACGATGCGATCGGTTTGATCCTGGTCGTATTGACGGAATGCCTCAGCAGCTTTCTGCGCGTTCGTGACGATCTTTTCTATGTCGAGACCTGGAGTATGGTATTCTTCACTCATAATGTATCAACTTTGCGGTCATCAGAGTTTTCATGGAAATATGAATTCAACTCAAGCCCCTCAATTTTCTCATACCATGCAACATTTGGGTTATTATAGAAACAGATAGTATAATGTCAATAATCGTTCTGCCGATGTTGACACAGAATGCCCAAGGAATATACTTGTGCAGTGTATTTGATATTGTTGACATGCATGCTCAACGCACACGGTTCGGTCAGCGGATTCGTCACTGACGCATCCAACGGCGAAAGACTCACATACACAAATGTATATCTAGAGAATACCACACTCGGCACGGCATCCAATGATAAGGGCTATTATATCATACACAAGATTCCACCTGGAGCCTATAACATTGTCTTTTCCTACGTAGGGTATGAAAGTAACATAACAGAAATCACTGTTGAGGCTAATAAGAACCAAACACTGAACGTCGAATTAGCGCCATCGCCAATTGAGATCGGCGAAGTGACTGTATCGGCAGAACGCACGAGATTCGAGCGCACTGTCGAGGTGAGTCATATTGTATTCACACCACGGGAAATCACGTCAGTACCTAATCTTTTCGAAGGCGATCTGATAAAGACCCTGCAGCTCATGCCCGGTATTGTGACAATGCACGATCTTTCTAACAAACTTCATGTACGCGGCGGTAGTCCTGATGAAAACCTGGTGCTCCTGGATGGAATCACAGTATATAACCCATCAACTCATCTGGGCGGTCTATTCTCTACTTTCAATCCCGATGCGGTTGGATATGCCGAACTCTATGCCGGTGGATTCCCGGCCAATTTCGGGGACCGCCTCTCGTCGGTGCTGAGTGTCGAGACTAAGGAAGGTAACTCTAAGAGATACGCAGGCAAGGCGAGTGTTGGATTGATAACATCGAAATTTCTCCTGGAAGGCCCAATACCCAGCGGGTCTTTTCTCCTGGGTGGCCGGCGCACATACTTTGAGGCAATAGTCTGGCTATACAATAAGATAAGAGATGATACTGTTTCAATGCCCTATTACTTTTATGACTTCATTGCTAAGCTGAATTTCAACCCTTCATCAGAAAACCGGTTTACACTAGCTGGTTTATCCAGCACTGACATCGTCAGCTTTTTGGAAAATACAACGGGCGAGGCAGATGAACAGATCGATCTCGACTGGGGCAATAGAGGAGTATCGCTCCGCTGGCGCCTGGTGTTCAATCCGAAATTCTATGGCGAGATGATCGGTGCCTGGAGTAATTTCCTGACCCATTTGGAATACATCGATTATACCGATACAACCGATAATTTGAACCTACACGAAGACATAATCGACTATACACTGAAATGTGATTTCAACTATTTCTGGAATGAGAATCACACACTGGATTTTGGCATCGATGGCAAAGCAATAACCGTTGGCTATAACTACGATATCGCCGAGGACATATTCTATGACCAGGAACAGAAGATGAATATCGTATCCGCCTACCTTCAGAATAGATCATTCTTGATGCCGAACATCCTCTCCGTCAAAGCCGGAATAAGAGGAGCATACTACAACCGAGGCAAACGGTTCTCGATTGACCCCAGACTGGGGATCAAATATCTCTTCAAACCAAATACCGCCTTCAACTTCGCGGTAGGAAAATACACCCAGTTTCTAGCAACGATCAACAGCCAAGAATCCTATTTCTCGATTTTCGATTTCTGGCGGCCGGTGAGTGAAGCACATGCCCTACCGACAGCCTACCACGCTGTGGCTGGTTTTGAACAATGGTTTGACGAGAAAACTAAGTTCACTATTGAACCCTACTACAAGAAGTATTATAACCTTCTCATCCCCACTGAAAATGAAATATTCTTCAGCGAGCCGACCGACAGTCTACAACTGGGCGACGGCTACGCAACCGGCATCGATTTTTTCCTAAAGAAGACCATGACAGATGTCTTTGGGTGGATCAGCTACTCGTTCTCGTATACCAAGAGAAGGGTGGAGGGAAGCTACTATGCACCACGCTATGACCGTAGGCATAATCTGAACGTCGTGTTCGGAATCACAATACCCCAATCAGTGCCCTTGGTAAGGAACGGCACACTGAGCGCACGCTGGTATCTAGCAACTGGCCTACCCTACGCTCAAGAGATTGGACGTTATCGTTATTATTACTGGGACCCCAGATTCGGCACTAATGAAGGTGAGTGGAGAACAATATCGAGTGCCCGGGACGCCTTCCGCCTCCCGATGTCCCACCGTCTTGACCTGCATCTTGAGAAGAACATGCGGATATTCGGACTTGAGGGATCCTGGTACATCGATGTCATTAATGTGTATAATCGAAAGAATGTTGCCTTCTATACCACGGAATATGATGAGGATCGACTAGAGGTTAAGGAATATGTTCTGCTACCGTTCCCGATCCCGAGTTTTGGATTCAATCTCAGGTTCTAGAATGAAGCATACTATGATCCGCCCTTCGCATGTCCGCCTTTTGCCGCTGGCGATATTACTCTCAGCCTTTATTTCCTGTGAGAATACTCCGGAAGCAGAATTCGAACCACAACTGAACGTATCCGCTGTTTTGACTAACATAGTTCAAATACAGGAAATCCTTGTCGATCGGACCTACAGCATCAATGAAACGTCAGGACCAGTTATTGACGATGCCTTAGTGATCCTGACTGGAAATGGGTACATCGATACTCTAGAATTCTCATATTCAAGTCAGAGATATCTGTCCGCACCCCTCAACTTGGTTCCCCAGACCACGTATGAACTCGTCGTCGAGAAGGATGGCCTCGATACACTGCACGGCATGACAACGGTACCCGGTGATTTCACGGTTTTCCAGCCCGTGGGCGACGACACATTCACCCTGCAGGATACGATAGTATTCACACGAAGCGAGGGTGCGGCCCTTTATAATTTCATATTCGTACATTACACTGGCGGTTTTGGCCCGTCTTTTCTGTACGAACCCGACCCGCTCGACACACTGGTGCGAATCCCCGTTGGTGAATACGTGAATGAGCAGTGTGTCGGCCTATTCACGATATACATACTAGCCTGTGACAGCAATTTCTATGAATACCACTATGTTTTTGACGATAGCGTCAAACAAGCCGGCGTTACGGGTGGCATCGGCCTGTTCGGTTCCACATGGGCAGAAGCCACCGGTGCCTTTGTAATCTTTGAACAATAGGGTCAGACCCCAATTATCCTTGCAGCTTCAAGAAGTGCAGTAGTCACAACATACGTCAATAGTACGTGTATCGATGATGCTCCCTCCTTAAGGCGAACGAATAGGGCTGCAGACGCTAGGGCCAATGCTTATCAAACAACCTTACTGTTGAGGAATGGAAGAGAGGTAATTCTTCAGGTCACCCCCTTTCTATATTCTAAAATCAACAATTTCGTAAGGGGTTCATTCTATTCTTATCACAGTATAACCTTTGCACCGAGCCTAATCGGCAAAGTCCCCGTTGACTCACCTTCCGTAAATCCAAGAACATATCTTCCATCTAGGAAGATACTTACGGTTTTTGCCACTGCGAATTCAAACCCTGCTCCAAAATTAATACCCAATGCGTTCTCGGAATCCCCCTCAGCAGGGATTACCATTCCACCACCGGACACCGTAGCATCATCGATGGAAAGCATATACAAACCACCACCACCGCAGAAATACGGGCGCAAGACTCCAGTTGGTACAGCCGCTTTGATATTTGCAGTCACAGTCATTACCGATGCATTGCCACCGTCAACTGAGATCATGCCACCTACGCCAAGATCATGAGCGAATTTCTCGCCATCGAATCCAAAATTACCATAATCGAAATAGACATTGGTGGAAACAACGGGACTGAACGAATATCCAAATCCGCCACCGAAGTTCAATATACTTGTTTTCCAATAGTCCGAGAAAACTTCGGGTGACATTGGTAATCCCAGAGCTCCATTCACGTAAAGTTCGAATCCACCCCCCGCATACAGCATGCCGCAAATGGCTACCATTGAGAACATTACGACCACGGTGTTCACTCTATACATAGTTCCTCCTTACGAGACGATACTTTGAGTTTATACAAACTATCTAAATAAACTGTACGATATTTGGTATTATAGGATTGCAGACCATTGTTGTCAAGATGCAATTATAGCACAGAAGTGACACAGCGAGCACATATCAAAAACTCATAGGTCCTAGAAGACTGACTATATTATCGCTCAGGCGAATGTATACCACACACCATAGAGGATAAAGGCCACCGCGGTATCTCGACAGAAAAAAGAGGGATGCAATCGCTTACATCACTCCCCCTAGTATTCCTGAAGTCCAGCTATCGTATCATCAGCAATTTCTTCATTTTGGTGTACTCCCCCACCTCTAGCCACAGGAAGTACAAACCGTTGGATAATCTTGCATTATTGGAATCTGTACCGTCCCACTTGACCGACGACTGATGACTGATAACAGATAATTGACTGAGATCCTTTACCAACCTACCACTTGCGTCGAAAATCCGGATCAATACTCTACTATCTGTTGTTCTACATCCGTCATCTGTTATCTGGTATCTGATATCAGTAGAGTTCCGGAATGGATTCGGGGAAACATCCACACATGCAAAGAGATCTTCCTTGTATAGCTCGGTAATGCCGTACGAATCTGGTGCAAGTCTTATGATATACACATCTGCGTTGCTCGCACCAAAGGACTCAGTGTAACCTGCAATCAAGTATCCCCTATCCGGCGTTTGTATTATCGCATAACTCTCGTCATCCTCTGTACCACCTAGCACCTTACTCCATGCAGTATTGCCAAAGGCGTCGAACCTTTCTATGTAGATATCATAGTCACCGGGTGATGGCTTTCTAATACCGGTTACTATGTAACCGCCCTCATGCGTTTCGGCAACCGAATAGCCGTATTCATAGTCCTGACCTCCTGAAATTCGTTTCCATAGTGTATCACCAGCCGAATCAACCTTCATTACGAGAAGATCCCATAAATGGCTCGACACCAAGGCACATCCAGCAATGACATACCCACCATCGGTTGTTCTCTGCATGGCAAACCCCCGTTCATCATAATAGTAGGGACTATAGGTTCTTGTCCAAAGAGTGTCGCCGATCGAATCAGTCCTTATAAGCCATATCGCATATTCCTGACACCCAAAGGCTATATCAGTATAGCCGAGTATCATGTATCCACCATCTGAGGTCTGTATGACTGCCCGGCCATAATCCTCAAATTGCCCGCCGTATCTGCGTGTCCATAGAGTGTCACCCGAGGAATCCGTTTTCAGAAGATAGATATCCTCGCGATAGTTGATATTCATATGCCCAACTATTATATACCCGCCATCATCAGTTTGCTGGACACAATATCCGCAATCATCTTCTGCCCCTCCATACGTCTTTGCCCAGACCGTATTCCCGCTGTCATCTATTTTCACCAAGTAGACGTCTTCATGCGTGGTACCAGGCTGCGAATAGCCGGTGATAATGTATCCGCCGTCTGATGTACATCGCAAACACCGTGCACCATCATTGTACTGGCCGCCCAATACCTTAGTCCAGACCGTATCACCCTGTTCATTTATCTTAATGAGATAGATATCGTAGTTGCATATCGGGTTCGGCGTGAACGTAGCACCGGCAATGATGTAGCCGCTGTCACTAGCTGGTTCAATCGCATAGGCCCGGTCCGGACCGGACCTCCCGTAAAGCTTTGTCCAAAGGGTATCTGGAGCTTGAGCAATGCCGAGCATAGGAGACGCTACGCAGAATGTAACGCATAACCACACATGCCGCATGATAGTTTTCCATTTACCAGACATACAGACTCCCCCAAGTCTCTTTGGAATCATGAACCCCGACTCCTTTGATAACGCTATTCTTGATTTGACTGCGGATTGTTTATATACCTTTTATCACACATCTCCATGAAATTCTTCAATATATCTATTACTCTTTCATGGTCTGGTTCCCATAAATAATGATCCGATTCTTCAAATGCTATCACTTCGATATTCCTTGAATGTTTCTCATATCGTTCGATATGCTCCGCCTTCAGCAAACTGCCCTCTTTACATCCATGCAGTACCAATAAGGGAAAATTATATTTGCCTAATCGGTCCCACAAGTCACAGCTTCTTGATTCCCGCTGTATAGCCCTAGCAAATTGTGCCTGATCTTCACCAAAATCTTTGATAACATCGCTGACCCAAGTTTCAGGTATACGTTTCAATAAAGCTGGGTAATCACCGATAATCAACCCAGCAATTGATTTTCCATGTATCGCTGCATACTCAATAGCATAAGGAACACCCACAGAAAATGCGAATATCGCATAATGGTCCAACTGTACCCGCTGCATAACCGCTTCAATATCCGATACATGATCGTCAAGTGAGTAACCAGTAGCAGGTGTATCACTCTCTCCTCTTCCTCTTAAACTCAATGATAGGCATCGTCGCGGTGCCATGGCATCCATATCCTCGATATGATCTTGCGCTGAAGATAGCATACCAGGAACAAATACAAGAGGTGTCAGTTGATTATTGCTCTCACTATCAAGATAATTTATCTTCACACCGTGATTATCTACCCAAGATGCTTTAGTTGATCCCTTCATCTTCCTCCTAGGTTAAACTACTTCGTGCATGAATTGCATTAGGAGTTTACACTCTGCAGCAAAACAAGAGAATTTCCTCCTCGCACTGAACAGAATACTCCTCTCAACGGACCTGTCAAGCGATGAACAGTGATATCGTGGCAACAAGGGAACAACAGATTATCCCGATTTCTCATTACGAAAAAGATAATCAAAGAAAACCGGGGATTCCACAAAACGGCACAGTGATATTGATATCACCGCACTTTTACTACCTTCTGGACTATTCTGTTGTCTACCTCCAAGAAATATATTCCAGGTGCAATATTCTTTGACTCCACAACCCTTCCCATGATATCAAGAACCTTGCACTCCTTGCCTTCAGGCAGTCGCAGAGGTCCACAGAAAATGGTTGCACCGAGAGTCACTCGCCGCTCAACGCCTTTGAAGATCGGACGTTCCTCAACACCTGAACTCGTGAGCCACGGGTCAAAGTCAACATAGTCGCTCACCGAATCGCCCAGACCGCCTGGGTTAGCTATGGGGTGATAAGGTCCGGTTGCATCGCCCCACCAGTTTGAGTCAGCGCAGACAGTAATAGTCGTGTCAACATTGCAGACTCCAAAACCAACGTTGTTGTAGATATCGTTGCCGCTTATCACTGGGTCGGAGACAAAACCCCAAAAATCAGGTTGACAGTATATACCTTCCCCATTATTCCCAGCTATAATATTACCATTGATAGTTGGCGAAGAGCCATCACAGAAAATCCCGCCGCCAATTTCTGCCAACGGTATCACGTTTTCTGACACAGTATTACCAGTAATGGTTGGCGAACATTCGTAGCAGTAGATACCGCCTCCGCGCCAGACTGCCGTATCATTACTTATGGTATTGTCACTGATAGTTGCAGAAGATTGGTGGCAGTAAATGCCACCTCCGCAATACCCTGTGTTACCCGTTATGTCATTACCAGTAATAATCGGTTCTGAATTATCGTAGCCGATCCCACCACCATGATTTGCATAATTTCCGGTGATAGTATTATCACTGATAACGGGCGCCGAGCCGTGGCCACATGCAATGCCCCCGCCTATCCAACCACACATACATGCACCGGTTGAATTATCAGCGATGACATTGTTCATTATTGTCGGCGTAGAGCTGTTTCTGCAATAGATGCCGCCACCAGAAACAGTAGCATAATTGCCAGTGATGATATTGTCCGTGATAACTGGTGCTGAGCTGTCAGCACAGGCAATACCGCCGCCGCTTACCCCGTCATGAACCCCTCCGCCGTTCTCTGAAACAATATTGCTTGTAATGATCGGTGATGATCTACCTAAACAGACGATACCACCGCCGCACGCATCGCCATTGACTCTATTCCCAGTGATGACATTGTTAGCGATTGTCGGTGAAGAATTCTCGCAACAGATGCCGGCACCACATTCGTTAGTGTCTGCTAGATATCCATTGCGAACAGTGAATCCACTGATCAAAGTTACGGGGCCTACTCCCGTGGTGATATCTATCACTCGTCCAATGCTGTCACCATCAATAGTCGTCGAATCTGGGCCCAATTCACCAATGAGATTTATTCCCTCTATATTCGGCCAGACGATGTTTTCATAGTAGACACCCGGTCCAACAAGCGCCGTATCGTCAGTCGCACAGGAGTCCAGGCAATCCTGAATACAATTTAATGTAGAATCAGGATGCACATACCAGACGGTTGCATGTGCTGTGCTTACGACGAACAGCGATGCGATTACTACTGCCAATACACCTACAATCTTCATACTTCCTCCTTCCGTGAACGATGTTTCTATAAATCACGCAGTTATCTAGTGTTCAATACCTTCTTTGCTCTGTAATCACGTGTCTATTTCTCATTGTAATTCAGCCTCTCACCAACAACTCACGGGTCTTCTCACAGCCCGTGCGTCGGGAGGCACAAAAAAAGGGGGTGATTGTTCAAATCACTCCCCTTGTATCACGACTGTGATTTCTATCTGACCTTAACCACCTTCTTTGCTTAGCAACCGATTACGGTGATATCATTACCTTATTTTGACAACCTTCTGTGTCACAACACCGTCAATCTCTACAAAATATATCCCTGGTTGGATCCCTTTGGGCTCCACAACCCTTCCCGTGATGTCAAAAACCTTGCATTTCTTACCTTCGGGCAATTGCAGAGGTCCGCGGTTGATAGTTGCAACCCAGCCATTGCGTTCAATCACAGAAACCTTGTTTTCTTCTATGCCCACCATCGAATCCCGAATCACCGAAACATTGTCGCTCTCCATATTCGCTACGTAGGTTCGGTTTTGGACATAATTCCAAGTAAAGGCCCCAGGGTAATTTCCTACTGGAATCGTGGTTATGACCGCATCAGTTGCTCCATCAATCACCGCGACATTATTGCTACCACTATTAGCACAGTAGACCTTGCTGTTAATTGGATTATAGACCAAAGCACCAGGCCCATCACCGACTGGAATCGTGGTGATGACCGCATTGGTTGCTCCGTCAATCACCGCGACATTATTGCTACCACTATTAGCGCAGTAGACCTTGTTGTTAGTTGGATTATACACCAAAGCACCAGGCCCATCACCGACTGGAATCGTGGTGATGACTGTATCGGCTGCTCCGTCAATCACCGTGACATCATCGGTAACCCAATTAGCACAGTAGACCCTATTGTCGGTTGAATCCCAAACCAGAGCACGAGCTTCGTCCCCGACTGGAAGCGTGATAATGGCCGTATCGGTTGCGCCGTCAATCACCGTGACATCATCGCTGTTAAGATTACGGCAGTAAATCTTGTTGTTGGTTGGATTATATGCCAAACCCCAAGGTCCATCTCCAACTGCAATCGTGGTGATGACTATATCGTCTACGCCGTCAATCACCGTGACATTATTGCTCCAAAAATTAGCGCAGTAGACCTTGTTGTCGCCTGGACTGTGATTGCAGACTAAAGCAATAGGCATAGTATCTACTATGATCGTGGTAGTGACTGTGTCGTTTGCTCCGTCAATCACCGAGACATGATAGGCCCAAAGACTAGTGCAGTAGATCTTATTGTAGTCTGTATTATAGGCCAAAGCACCAGAGCCATAAATGATTCCGATCGTGGTATCGACCGTATTGGTTGCTCCATTAATCACTGTGACATCACCGCTATTATAATTAGCGCAGTAGATCTTGTTATCTGTGGAGTTCCAAACCAGCCCATGGGGCTCATCCCCGACTGGAATTGTCGTTTCAAGCCACTGAGCTGATAAAAGCAGCGGTAACAAAGAAAATAGAATAACCTCTGCAAATACATGTTTCTGTTTATGAACCATCTACTTCTCCTCA
>JASFEK010000035.1:0-13464 GCA_050124875.1 Caldifarciminota bacterium
ATCAAACTGGAGGACACGATCACGCATACCTTTACGACCCAAGATTTCTATTACATAGAGTTCAATTGCGAAATACCTTATCAGGAACTGCACTATCAATCGGCCGAGGACATAATATTCACCAATTTGGTCATACCGTTCAAGATAATGGATCAGAGCCGGCCCGACTCTCTGGTCGATACACTATACCGGCAATTCACGATCCCCTCGTTCTCCCAAGCCGCAAAGCAGCAGATCTCCTTCCTCGTTCAATTCGGCACCTATCTTCCAGAAGGTGATTTCCGCTATAAACTTGAAATGCTCTCCGGCGAGAAGCGGGGCGTAGACGAGGCAGTACTCGAAATACGGCATGAAGACTACCCGATGAGTGATATCCTGCTCTCCAGCGAGATAACGGTCGATACGACAGGGGATTACCTCAGAAAGGGCAATCTAAGGGTCGTCCCGAGGCCCTCAAGGATTTTCGATCAACGCTTCAAGAATCTGTGTTTCTATTATGAGTTGTATGATATCGCGTCGGCCCCGGACACCATTCATGCGGAATATACGGTCATCGACCAAGACGACTCAGTCGTGCGCAAAGTCACGCGGACCATAGAGAAGGTCCACCTGGCGCAAGCCGTCAACTGTGGCATCAACATCGAGAACATTGCATCGGGTAAATACAGATTGGTCGTCAAGATTGCCGACATGGACCTGAATATACTGGCCGAGAAAGAAATACCATTCCAGATCGCCCGGGCAGAACGCCATGAAGTCAGCTTCGAGGGTATGCCCTACTACCATGAGATTGAGCTCTTTCTCAGCGCTGCCCAGTACCGGGAATTCAAGAACCTACCCGAAGAAGGCCAGAAGATGTTCCTCGACCGCTTCTGGCGAACGTACGACTATCATACTATTGCTGCCCGGTTCGAATACGTCAACAAGCATTACCGGTTCGGTGACACGCCGGGCCACAAGACAGACCGCGGCCGCATATACGTGAAATACGGCGAGCCGGATGAAATCGAACGGCCGACACCACTCCAGCATCAGGAGCAGAGACCCTACGAACACTGGCAGTACCTGAACGGTGAACAGTTCATTTTCGTTGACACACGGGGCATAAACGAATACATACTGGTCTGGACAAATGCGCTTGACGAACGGTCACAACCCACGCTGTACAAATATTTGCCGGCCGAAAAAGTTGAGTCTTTAGGCATTATCCGATAGACACTACACCATTCTGTAACATTCATAATATGGGAGGTCGAAATGGAAGAAGAACTGCTGGCAAGACTATCGCGAGAGATCCAGAATAATCTAGATAGACAGCTTGCCCGTTCTTTTCAAACAATACATGACGATCTGAAATCATACTTCATCAAGCACAACGCAATTCAAAGCACCCTGTCCGAGGAAATTCGGACGTTAAGGGAACTCATAGAATCTTCGAAGTTTGTCGAGAAGGAACGCATTGCACTCTTTGTGGATTCGCAGAACCTGTACTACTCGGCACGCATGGGATATGCGGCAAAGGTGGATTACGAAAAACTACTGCGTCTGATCACCGGGACCCGCAATCTCACAAAGGCTTATGCATATATTGTGCAGCCTCCCGAAGGTGATGTAAAGCCCTTCGCCACAAGCCTCGAACGCATTGGCTATATCGTGAAAACCAAGGATGTCCGAACCCGTGCCGATGGATCAGCAAAGGCAAACTGGGATATGGGCATGGCGCTAGATATACTCGGCACGCTTGACCGCGTCGACACCATTGTCCTCGCCTCGGGCGACGGCGATTTTGTGCCACTCATCGATTTCATAAAAGGTAGCAGCAAACGCGTTGAGATCTTCGCCTTTCCCGATAACACTGCCTATGACCTCAAAGAGAAGGCTGACCATTTTGAACCATTAGGTGAGAATGTCATACTCACCTGAGAACATGAGCGCGGTTCTTCAAACCAAGCACATGAGTTGCGCCCGGACCGCACAGGGTAGAGAAAGATGATCGATTATCATATCCATACTCAACATTCGATCGACGCCCAGGGAACGATCACCGAGTACTGCAATCAGGCAGTGAAGATCGGACTGGATGAAGTCTGTTTCACCAATCATTGTGAACTCGACCCCGAGCGCAATGATAATTTCATCCGATTCAACGGCAAGCAGGAACCATTTTCTCGCGACGGTCTAATGAAGCTGCAGTCTCAGGTACATGCGGCGCGTGACCAGTACGTGCGCCACGGACTCATCGTCAAGTTCGGGATCGAAGTGGGCTATTACCCGGGCATTGAGCAAAGGCTGGTAGAGATCATACAAGGCACAGACCTTGATTTCATGATCGGCGCGATACACTGCCTCGATCACATATGCATCGACAGTTCACGGGAGTGCGGCCAGTATTTCGAGCACCATAGCGCCCGACAGTACCTCGAGAACTATTACGCCTCTGTAGCATCGCTCATAGAAAGCGGTATGTTCGACTCGCTCGCCCATGTCGATGTCTACAAGAAATATGGTCGTGACCATTACGGCAATGAGATGATCGATGTGCCAGCCGACCTGCTTACCAGTATCTTTGGGCTGATCAAAGAAAACGGTATTGCCCTTGAGGTCAACACCGCAGGGATGCGCTTCATGAAGGAATTCTACCCGGCGCCCATGCTCATGCGCGTGGCTCGCGAACAAGGCATTACGCGCATTACCATGGGCTCGGACAGTCATAAACCCGATGACCTGGGCAAAGACCTGGAACTGGGCATCGAATATTTGAAATCGTACGGTTTCAACGCCGTCCAAAAATATGATAAGAGAACGCCCCAGGAGGTGAAAATCTAGCAAATTTCCGCCTTTTCACCGGCGCTAATTATCCTGCCGCATATCGCAGTTTTTCCCGATAAATAAAGCCTTTCCGTCGATGCACCTTATTGACTGATGCGATTTTTTCGCTATAATACTACCATGGAGCAAAGAATAACCAACGTCTATATTGAAGACGAAATAAAGGCTAGTTATCTTGACTACGCGATGAGCGTCATTGTCGGCCGTGCCCTGCCTGATGCGCGCGACGGACTAAAACCGGTACAACGGCGCATTCTCTATGCAATGTATGAAGCCGGGTTGCACGCTAACCGTCCTTACAAAAAGTCGGCCACCGTGATCGGCGACGTACTGGGTAAATACCATCCCCACGGCGACATGGCGATCTACGATGCCCTGGTGCGTATGGCTCAAGACTTCTCCATGCGCTACGCCTTGGTAGACGGACAGGGGAATTTCGGGTCTATTGATGGCGATGCAGCGGCTGCCTATCGGTACACCGAGGCAAAACTGACCTCGCTCGCCGAAGAGATATTGAAAGATCTGCCCAAGGATACTGTGGACTTCGTGCCCAATTTCGACGGCCGACTAGAAGAACCGATTGTCCTGCCATCCAAGACACCAAACCTGCTCTGCAACGGCGCTTCAGGAATTGCGGTGGGCATGGCAACAAACATTCCACCCCACAATCTCAGCGAGCTGACAAAAGCCGTCATCGCGATCATCGACAACCCGAAGATCAAGGACGACACCCTGATCAAATACGTACCCGGACCGGATTTCCCGACCGGTGCTGTCATCATTGGTCGCGAAGGGATCAAACAAGCCTACAAAACAGGAAAAGGTAGAATCATAATAAGAGGCAAGGCGCACGTCGAAGACCTAAAGGGTGGCCGACAATCAATCGTCATCACCGAAATACCATATCAGGTCAACAAGAGTTCTTTGCTCGAAAAGATCGCGAATCTCGCGCGTCAGAAAAAAGTTGAGGACATCTCTGATCTGCGGGATGAATCAGATAAGGATGGCATCAGAATTGTGGTCGAACTGAAGCGCGATGCCAATCCGCAGATCGTGTTGAACAATCTGTACAAGTATACCAATCTGCAGATACCATACGGCATACAGCTGCTGGCTCTGGTTTCCGAAACACCGCGCACACTGTCCTTGCGCGAAGCACTACAACACTTTCTGGACTTCCGTTTCGATGTCGTCACGCGCCGGACCAAACATGAGCTGGCCGAAGCCGAGAAAAGGGCACACATCCTTGAGGGATTGAAGATCGCGATCGAGAACATCGATGCCGTCGTCCGGTTAATAAAGAAATCACGCGATGTTAAAGTTGCGCGCCAGAAACTCATGACCCGCTTCAAGTTGAGCGAGATCCAGGCACAGGCGATACTCGATATGCGCCTCGCGCGACTCACCAACCTGGAGAAAGAGGCTCTAGAAAAAGAGTATCTCGGCCTGATCAAGGAAATCGCCCGTTTGAAATCCATACTCAAATCACCCAAAGGTATTTACCAGGTGATAAAGGACGAGCTGAAAACCATGGAAGAGTGCTTCCGCGATTCACGACGCACCATGATCGTGGATGCCGAGCCCGAGGAACTCACCATCGAAGATCTCATTGCCGAGGAAGACATGGTCGTAAGCCTCACCCAGCGCGGCTACATAAAGCGACAACCGATAACTACCTACCGCAATCAAGCACGCGGCGGTCACGGCCGCAAGCTCCATGAGGTACGCGGCGAGGATGTGGCCTATGAACTACTCATTACCAAGACGACCGACACCCTACTCTTCTTCTCGAACAAGGGTAAGGTATACGCGAGCAAGGTCTATGAAATACCGGAATCCGGGCCTCTGTCCAAGGGCCGTTCCATCGCCAACCTGGTAAAACTGAGCGCCAACGAGACGATCACTGCCTGTCTTCCGATCAAGGATTTCTCACAGAAATCACACGTCTTCATGGCGACGAAAACAGGCAAGGTCAAGAAGACGGCACTAGCGCAGTTCGAAAACACCAGGAAAAAAGGCATCATCGCGATCAAGCTGGCCAAGAATGACCGGCTGATCGACGTGAGACTCACCTCGGGAAAGGACTCAGTACTGCTCACAACCAGAGAAGGCCTCTCACTCCGCTTCAAGGAGAAACTCATCCGCTCCATGGGGCGCAATGCGGCGGGTGTTAAGGGCGTCCGATTGGGCAAGGGGAACGAAGTCGTCGGCTTCAACATTGCGCGTACTGATGAGGACATGCTCATCGTCGGTGAACGCGGCATAGGTAAGCGCGTCAAGTTCGACGCGATCGGTGAAAAGGGCCGCGGCGGAAAAGGGATGAAGGCGATGACCATCGACAAGAAGACCGGCAAGGTTGCCGGCGTAGCCAGCGTCAGCGACGATGATGATCTCATCGTGATGACCAAATCCGGCAAGGTGATCCGAACGCCGGTCAACGAAATAAAACAGTTGAGCCGTCAGGCAAAGGGCGTGAAGATCATCGCCCTGGCCAAGGACGACAGTGTCGTCTGCATTGCTCCGATCAAGGCACAGGTGTGAGCCCGAATAAAAGGACTAAAAAAAAGAAGAGCACTGAACGCAAACCGTGGGATGAGTACTTCATGTCGATCGCCGAGCTGGTCGCCCAACGGTCAACATGCCTGCGCCGCAAGGTCGGTGCCGTGATCGTCAAGAATAAGCGCATTCTCGCCACCGGCTACAACGGTGCGCCGGGTGGTGTGTCTCATTGTGAAGAAGTCGGCTGCCTGCGCGGAAAAATGGGTATTGCGTCGGGCGAGCGCCACGAACTGTGCCGCGGCGTGCACGCCGAGCAGAACGCCCTGATCCAAGCCGCTACGTTCGGGGCAAGCGTAAGCGGTGCGACCATCTATACTACACACCAACCCTGCTTCATTTGCACCAAGATGCTGATCAATGCCAAGATCGAGAAGATTGTATACAAGAAAGAGTATCCGGACGAGCTGGCGATCGGCATGCTCAATGAAGCAGAGGTGATCTACAGCAAGATTGACTGAGATAACTCCGTGACTAGTGCCTTGATCTGATGCAGGTTACCATACAATATTACTGAAACACCCGGGGAAAACTTATCGGTGGTCAATTCATTAATTCAATATGGCGATAATCCTTGCTCAATCAAATACGATCACTTTTCCTGAGTATTTGACATTCTGGCCGATGACTGAATACAAGTAGACACCTTGTGGCACTCTACGGCCGGCATTATCTTTACGATCCCAGAAAACCGCTCCTGCCAAATCATGATACTGAATATCATCCAGATCGCGAACCAACCTACCGTCAACATTGTATATTTTCACCCGTACATCATTGGTTGCATCTGAAGGAAAAATGATCGTTGTACTGTTCTTAGTGGGATTTGGCATACAGCGGATCTCGTCACTAGATGTAGTAACATCGGTAGAGCCATATGTTACTCGTACTTCTTCTAGACGTGGCAAATGGCAGGGATTTGTATAAGCTAACCTTAATCTGTATTGGAAGTAACGCGCATTAAAGGCGTCGGGTATTGCCACACCACTGGCAAAAGGAGTCCAGTCCAGCCAGGCATCGTCCAGATCGGGCGTGTTACCGGTTCTGATCCAGCATTCCACCGAAGCACCGCTCGGCAAGGCTACATCCCATTCGATCGTGCCCCAATCAACAATCGCACCAGCATCAAAGATAGACGAAATATAGTCTTCATAATAGCCACGATCATATGTGTTTCCAATCTCCCTGAACAAGGCATGATGGTCAGAATTGACCGGAATATTCATGCTTGCCGAATAATCCGGACCCCAGAAGATCATGCTATATGCACTTCGGCTATTAACCAAAATATCAAAATGACCATCACCATTCAAATCGGCCACGAATCCACCATCTCCGCACAGCACCTGCCCAATTTCGGTCCTGTTTATGTCCGAATATCCGGTTGATGATCCCCAGTATATCACTGGCTTCAGGGGGCTAGGCCATCCTCTATAGAAAACAATATCGAGATAGCTATCTCCATCCATATCACAGACCGCACTGCCTCCGTAGGTCGAATTGGTGTTGAGCACCTGATAGGCCTGATAACCACCAGGGCTGCCGTAGTAAAGGTACGTCTCTGACCCATAGACCGCAGTAAACACAAGATCGAGAAAACCGTTACCATCAAGGTCTGCGATCGATGCGCCATGGGGCACTCCTGATGGAGCAGGAAGTACGGCCACCGAGGATGTGGAATAACCGTTCGCGCTTCCCCAATAGATGTAGTTTTGATAGCCGTAGTCGTTCACGAAAACAATATCCAACCAGGTATCCTTGTTCAAATCCGCGACCTCGGCATTGTGTGCACCGTATACCGTTGGCAATATGGTAAGATTTGAAGGCGAATATCCACTGGCACTACCCCAAAAAATGGCCCCAAGGTTTAGGTCATAGTATGTACCAGTGACCATATCAAGATAGCCATCCTTATCCAAATCAGCAACATAGCATACTTCGTTTGGAACATAGGGATCATTCCACAGGCTAAAGACATTCGCCGGTGAAAAACCGCTTGCCGTGCCCCAATACACTGCAATTCTAGAATCCGAATTCGCATGGGTAACGATGAAATCAGGATAGGAATCCTGGTTCAAATCAGCAAACTCACAATCACCGGCTCCGGTCGAAGGGAATTTCACACAGTTGCTTAAACTATAACCTGTATCACTGCCCCAATACACTGTCACATAGGGGCCACCGATGTCACAAGTGACTACATCAATATACCCATCACCGTTAGCGTCAAAGCAGGGTGCGAATTCAACGGTTCCACCGTCAACGTGAGAGGCATAAATATTCCGTTCATATGTTCCGTCTGCGAAATCACTCTGAGTCGTCTCCATCCATGTATTCTGACCTAATCCCAGCGTGGTAATCCAAAGCAGTATAGTCATGCATTTTTCTACCATAATTCCTCCTCATCTACACAAAAACGGAAAAACGCCTTAAATACCAAATTGGTCATTTGCCTTACGGCAATACGACCCAAATACTCACTACACATATCTTATGCAAGCAACGCAAGAAAGTCAAGTGAACAAATGTTTACTCCACCTTATATTGACAGTATGGCTTTTTGCCCTATAATGGAAAGCGTGTCTACGGGACGAGATTTCTACGAACAAACTTATCATTACGAAGAAGACATCACCGTACCCGACACAAAAAGGATAGCCCGTTTTTTCAAAGATATCAGATTCATAAGGGATCATAAATTTCTTGACATAGGCTGCGGCGCCGGTGCAGCACTGAAATTCTGTGCTGAACGCGGTCTGATATGTTTTGGCTTTGACATCTCGGCCCGAGCCATCAAATTGAGCCGGTTTTCGACGCAAGCCCAAACCCTGGTAGCGAACGGAGAAACCCTTCCATATCGTTCGCTGTTCTTTGATGTTGTTGCGTCTCTGGGATCCATCGAACATTTTTCCAGCGTAGAGCAAGGCCTGAAGGAAACCAGCCGAGTGACGAAGACAGATGGCCAGGTTCTGCTCGTCGTGCCAAACTCCTACTGGATCTTAAACAAAATACAGCTCTACAAAGGAACCGAACAGCCACAGGAAATGTTGGCAACGATCGGCGAATGGATGCGGTTATTCAACCGCCACGGTTTCACGGTACAAGCAGTGGGCAAGGATATTGGACCGAGGATATTCAAGAATCGACATCTGCTGGGCGTACTCAAACGCGCGCTATTGAAAATCACCCTGGCGCTGCCTAAGTCTTTTGCATATCAGTTCATCTTCATCTGCCGTAAGAAGTAATTTCTAGAAGAATGCCAAAAACACTCAGGAATATGATCACGGGAGCCGTAATCGTGATCATCTTCGCTTTTTTGCTGAGAAATCTCATACTGAACTGGTCCAAAATACCATTCCAGGACCTGCAGGTAAACGGCCCACTCCTCATTCTTTCCTTCTGCGCCCTGATTCTTCATTTCATAAGCTACGGTAAGAGCTGGCAAGAGATCATGTGCACGCTTGGAGCGCCCGTTAGCTTTTCTCAATCCGTTTGGATGATCGCCACCACGCAGATCGGCAAGTATGTTCCGGGAAAAGTATGGTATATGATCGGCCGCGTCTATGTCGGCAGGCAAGCCAGGATCGAAGGCAGGAGTCTAGCCTTGAGCATGGTACTTGAAACGTGCCTCCTGCATGTCACCGGTGGGATAATATTCCTGATCACTACATTGATCGCCGGGAATTACAATATCACCTGGTTCACAATATCCATCGTAATGATAATCGCGGCCATAACAATCCTTCATCCGAAGATTCTAGTCCCTTTTGCCAATTTCTTCCTGCGGCTCCTGAAAAAACCCCAGATCACTTCAACCCTATCATACGGTCAGATCATCGGGATTTCTGTCTATTTCTTTGGATTATGGATCGGCCAGGTTGTCGGCTTCTATCTCCTAATCCGTGCCTTGTATCCGATCCCGTTCTTCCGATTACCGAACCTCGCATCGGCCTATACTCTGGCATGGATCACCGGATCAGTGGCAGTATTCGCACCGGGTGGTCTCGGCGTCCGTGAAGGAGTGATGACGCTCATGCTCTCACCCATCATACCTGTACCCCTGGCCATCGCCATCAGTTTTATCACGCGAGTTTGGATAACTATTTTCGAGACAATTGTGTTTTTCGTAGGTTTGATCATTCAGCGCCGGACCACACCGAAGCCTAGTCCTTGACTATAACTACATTATTTCTATACTTAAACAGTGGGCAAGAAGACAAAACATAAGAAACCCCAGCCAATAGAAAGCAAACCGTTCTTTCTTGAAATCCACTGGGAGAAGTTTGTCATTGCTCTCCTTTTCATACTCCCCTTGATATACTTTTCTTCATTTCTCAGTGCCGACCGCATGATCGGCGGTTCAGACTATTTGATCGGCGGCTACCCATTTGAAAAATGGATCGGTGAACAAGAAGGAATGCCGCTATGGTACCCCCATGTATTCGGTGGCGTACCCGTGCTCGGCTCACCAGTAGGCGGTCCATTAGCACCGCTGGCTCAACTCAGGGAAATCATATCGCCCCAGGTGGTGCTCGCGCTTTCTTTCATTATATTCTTCTTCCTCGCCGGGCTCGGCACGTATCTCTACCTGAAAGCACTGGGACTTTCTCCGTACACAGCTGCTTTAGGCGCGGTCGTATATCAATTCATTGGCAATCTGGCAACGACACCCTCAGCGGGTCACGCGGGCCGGGCCGCGAGCATTGCCACATTTCCGCTCATGTTGTATTTCATCCACTCGGCAGTAACATCTAAGAGGTTATTCTATTTTATACTCACCGCATTAACTACCGCGTTTGCATTTTATGAGGGACACTTCCAGATAACTTATTATGGACTGCTATTCATTTTCGCCTACGTGATATATTATCTTGTTGCCCACCGAAAAGAGAATAGAACAAGGGACTACATAAAAATCCTGGGCTACGGCATTCTATCTGTGTTGCTGATCTGCCTGCTCATGGCCGCTATCTGGTTACCGGTACTGGGTGGCCTGGGCACGGCTGCGCGCGGCGTTGAACGCGGTTACGCATATGCGACTTCATGGGCTATGCCCCCACTAGAACTAGTCGACCTGGTCATCCCCACGTTCTCGGGCATACTCGACAATTACTGGGGCATGAACAGCTTCAAGATACACCTTGAATACTTCGGCATCATCGCCCTGATCTTCGCAATATTCACCATCGCACTGTACTGGAAAAAACGTTATGTGAAATTCTACGCCATCGCCGCGTTCGTTGTCGGCCTCATTGCCATTGGTAGCGCAACGCCTTTTTTCAGAATTCCCTATACACTAGTTCCGGGGTTCAGGTTATTCCGTGCACCGGCATTGATCTTCTACCTGGCGAGTTTCAGTTGTGTCGTCCTGGGTGCGCTTGGCTTCGAGCATATATTTGCAAGAAAGCCAGAGATTCCCTCGAAGAAATTGTACATGACCGGGGGGATTATTGTCGGTGCGCTAGCTCTCGGCGCGATCATCTTTTCACTGGGCGGCGATTCACTGGCGGCGTCAATAAAGGATTCAATATATCCACGCCTCGCGTCAGAGTGGGGTGCCCAGGCTGCTCAAGCAAAGGCGGCAAACCTGCAGGGCAATTACTCAAACCTCGTAGCCGGCGCCTGGCGCACCGCGGTATTCGGCGTGCTCGTTCTTGGTCTGATATATCTCGCGACCAGGAGAAATTTCAAAACGTGGATCTTCGCAATGATCTTCATTGCGATGGCACTGGTTGACCAAATCACACTCGTGTCCAAGTTCTTGCCTAAGGCACCAGCACCGTCAAAGTACTATACTGCCGACGATATCACGCGTTTCATGAAGAACGACGCAAGCATTTTCCGCGTATTTCCAACCCCGTGGTATGAACATACAACCGATTCCTATTTGCTCTATCATGACATTCAGAGTGCGGGTGGCTACGTGCCCAATCCGCTCAAGCGCTATCAAGAATTCATCGGTGCCGGACAGAGTGTCATGTTCACTCCGAGCAATCTTATTCAGCATCCAAAATTCCTCGATCTGCTCAATGCCAAATATATTATTGCGCCCACCTTGCCTACGGATATCTCACAATACGCTCCGCAGACCCAGCGCACAATTCAACAGATAAGAACCTACCTTTCGAGGTTTGCACCTGTGTTCGTCGGCCACAGATATACGCTATATGAAAACCAGAACGCACTACCACGCGCATACATGGTCCATGAATATGCGGTGCACGACGAGACTGACATGCTCGACATAATGAAATCTGACGCGTTTGACCCACTCAACACGGCGCTGTTGGAAGAAGATCCTGGGGTTGCCCATCGGGACACCAACGATGATTTTATGCCTGGTTCTGCTCAATTAAAAGAATACATGCCCAACCGAATCACGTGCCAGACTCGCTCTGAAAACCCCGGCTTTTTGATCCTGGCCGACAACTGGCATCCAGACTGGCAGGTCTTTGTGGATGGTGAAAGGAGCGATCTCCTCGTCGCCAACTATACCTTCCGGGCCGTGCATGTACCGTCCGGCACGCACGAAGTGATCTTTAGATACATATCAAAGGGCTTTATGACCGGCAGCGTGATATCGGTGGTGGCACTGATACTCGCGCTAGGCATGTGTGTCATTGCCTTTAAATACCGAATTTAAAAAACAAATCCCCATAACACATCCATAAATTCCACTTCACTTGAAATCATGTACATACAATAGTAATATCCGTAGTACTCAAAGCTTGATTTCGGATGGATTTTGTATATAATCAAAGTCAATGAAAAAAATCGACCGCATCCTCAAACAATACGACTACAGAAAATCGCGCATCATTCAGATACTGAATGAGATCCAGAAAGCGTTTCATTACTTACCCAGCAAAGAGCTGGCATACGTCAGTCAGAAGCTCAAGCTACCGCTGAGCAATATATACAGCATCGCCACGTTCTACTCGGCGTTCAGCTTGAAGCCACGCGGCAAGCATCTGGTCACGGTCTGCATGGGTACGGCCTGTCATGTACGCGGTGCGCCAGCGGTTCTGAGCCGGCTTGAGGAAAGGCTCAAGGTCAAGACCGGCAATACGACCGAGGACAATCAGTACACCCTGAAGACGGTCAACTGCCTCGGCGCATGCGCCCTGGCACCGATCGTCGTGATCGATGAAGAGTATCATGGTCAGACAACCGTGAACCGCGTCGACAAACTGCTGGACAAATATGAGCAAACAGAAAACTAAGCGGGAATATCGTCAACACCTGCTCGTCTGCGCAGGCACCGGTTGCGTGGCCAACCATTCATTTGAGATCCGGGAAGAACTGGAAAAAGAGATCACTAGAAGGGGGCTTCAGGATGAGATACAGGTAATCACCACGGGCTGCCAGGGATTCTGTGAGCGCGGACCCATTGTGATCGTTCAGCCCGACGGCATATTCTACCAACGCATAGAGAAGAAGAACATACCCCATCTCGTCGAGGAACACCTGCTCAAGGGCCGGCCCGTCAAAGACCTGATGTATGTACCAGCACCTGAAGAAAAACCCGTGCCAAAGATGATGGAAATAGATTTCTTCAAACATCAGCGCTTGATAATACTACGCAATCGCGGCCGCCTCGACCCGGAAAATATTGAAGAATACATTGGCTTTGACGGTTACAAGGCATTGGAGATCGCCCTGACCCAAATGAAACCCGGGCAGATCATCCAGGAGATAAAAAGATCCGGACTGCGCGGCCGGGGTGGTGCCGGCTTCCCCACCGGGAAGAAATGGGAACTGTGCCGTAATGAGCCGGGTAAGATCAAGTATCTGATCTGCAACGGTGACGAAGGTGACCCGGGTGCCTTCATGGACCGCAGTGTGCTGGAAGCTGATCCCCATTCCGTGATCGAAGGCTTGACCATCGGCGCCAAGGCGATCGGTGCACATCGAGGATTCGTCTACGTGCGGAGCGAATACCCGCTCGCGGTGAAGCGCCTGAAGATCGCACTACAGCAGGCCGAAGCCTACGGTCTACTGGGCAATGATATTCTGGGCACTGGTTTTGATTTCAACATTGAGGTCGTCCAGGGTGCTGGTGCTTTTGTCTGCGGTGAG
>JASFEK010000036.1:0-13375 GCA_050124875.1 Caldifarciminota bacterium
ACAGTCCTGGCAAATGGATTAGAATGAAGCAATGTTGATCGTAATCTTGGTAGTATTGATGAATGCTGGCTCAGATTATCCGGTATGTGTGCCAACAAACCATGATTGGTTGATCGGGTCTGAGACTGAGTCTGAACAGAGGGCATGTTTGGGTGCCCGTACGTACCGCGGATTGTCACTGACCTGCGGGCTCGGATCAGATCGTGACCGCGAAATCATCTTCCAGCAGGCAATCGGTGATTGGGAAATGGATATTTACGAGACGGTGAGCAGCGACTGGCAATCAAAACCGCTTACCTGCTTTATGCGAAGTGTCCAGATCGTTTCATACCCGCCGTTGGATATCTTGTCGCCGATCGGCTTGTATATCTACGATGAAAAGGATGCTGCTCGCACCGGCCTTGCGGGTTTTGTGGGCGATTGCGTAACCGTACTTCCCTTGAAGTATTTGATAAATCGTTCAAGGCCGGAGGGAGAAACCAATCGCATTGATTCAGCGTTTCCTTCCGGGCATACGGCATTTGCCTTTACCCAAGCCGTGGTCTATTCGCATCATAATACCAAGTTGAGTATTCCGCTATATATATACGCTACGGTCGTGGGGTTTTCCCGTGTGTACTTGAAGAAGCATTATCCGACCGATGTGTTGGGGAGTGCGGCGCTGGGGATCTTGGTTGGGATACTTGCGGTCAGCATAACGGATTAGCGTTTACGTACCCGTTCTTAGGCCGGCCAATAGCTCCAGTCCCTTCTTGCGCCAGGTGCCGCGTTGATACCACAGGAACATGATTATGCTCTCGACCGCGTAGGCAATGATCATTGCCCACCAGACACCAGCCACGCCGAGCTGAATGCTGCGGGCCAGAATATTGGCCAGTGAGTAGAGCAGTCCTACTTTCAAGAGACCGGCAAACATCGGTGGCAAGGTGTAGCCGGCACCGCGGAACACGCCGGTCAGGCATGTTGAAATACCGACGAAGAGCAGATACGGAGCAACGATTCTCATGAACCTGATGCCCTGAGATATCACCAGATTGTCATTGGTAAAAATGCCGATCAGAAAACGGGCATTGGCGAAAAACAGTACGCTGAATAGAACCATGATGATGATGCTCACCATCAAGGCGGTCTTGCTGACCGCGGTCGCGCCCTTGGTTTCGCGTGCCCCCAGATTCTGCCCGACCAGCGTTGTGGTGGCGATACCAATACCGACCACGGGCAAGCTTGCGAATTGAAAAATACGCGTGCCGACACCCAGCGCGGCCAGTGCGTGTTCACTGAACGCGGCGACGAGGCCGAAGACGACCATGACACTGGTTGCCATGAGCCCGTAGGAAATACCGACCGGAATGCCAACCTGGAAGATCTTGCTCACGACATTCTGTTCCAGACGCCACCGTTTCTTGATCTGCAACTTGATGCCGGAACGTCCTTTCAGCAGGAAGAAAAAGCCAACCAGGAAACTCATTCCCTTGGCGATTGCGGTTGCAATTGCCGCACCTTGGACCTCGAGTCTCGGGAAGAATCCAATACCCAGAATGAGCAGCGGATCAAGGATGAGGTTGATGAGCGTGGCGATGAGCATGATGACCATTGGTATTATCATATCGCCCGCGCCCCGGAATGCGTAGTTGATGCTGAATGATAGTAATTGAAAGAAAAAGCCCAGGAATACAATACGGAGATAGCCGGCGCTGAGTGCGAGGATGTCGCCCCGTCCACCCAGGGCGAACATGATCTCTTTGGCGAACAATGCACCCAGCAGGCAGACACCGAATGCAATGATCGTAGCCATGGATAGAGATTGTCTTACGACACTGTTGGCGCGTTGGATCATACCGGCGCCGAATGAGTGAGCCACCAGCGCGACCGTACCCGAGCCGAGAATCTGTCCGATCGCGAGTATGATATAAAAGACATTACCGGCGAGTGACACGGCGGCGATCGCGGTTGCACCGAGCCGACCCACCCAGTAAATGTCAACGATGTTGTAGCTGTTCTGAAGGAGGAAGGCAAGGATGATCGGCCAGGCAAGCCTCAGCAATTTGCCAAGCACCGCGCGCGTCGGACGGCTATGTGGCGTATCGACCGGGGATTTTTGGGGAGGCATAAAAACGGGCATCAGGTCGCTGGTTCGACCTGATGCCCCAATCGTGTATTCTTATAGAACCGAGCGATAACGATCTCTCAGTTCTGCTTTCTTACCCTTATTCCAGCCCGATACTTTTGTGAAGTATCCAGTTACGCGCGTGATGTGATCGATCTTCTCGCTGCCACAGTGTGGACACTGAGTTTTCAGACCGCGTGCTGTTTTGAAACAGCTGTTGCACGTGGTAAACTCAGGTGAGAATGCGATCTGCGCATTGCGCGAATTACGGAAGGTTTTTACGACGAAATTCGCAACCGATTCCTGGGGTGGCTGTGCTTCACCCAGCCAGATGTGGGTCAGGGCGCCGGCTTCGATAAGATCATGGAACTTGCCTTCGAGCTGTACCCTGGTTACCGGATCGATTGTCGTACCCACATTCAGATATGTCGAGTTAGTGTAGTAAACCGCATTCCCTTCATGATTGCCTTTGACGATATCCGTGGCTTGTTTCGGAAAATGCTCAAGGTCAAGGCGCGCCAAACGGTGGGCTGCGGATTCCGCCGGTGTTTGTTCCATCACCAGTTTTATGTTATGCAATTTCGACAGCGCCTTGATGCGCAGGTAAAGGTACGAAAGTACCTTCAGTCCAAAGCGCAGAGCCTGTTCGTCTTCGTGCATTTCCTTTCCAGTATGATACTGTACGAGTTCGTTCAGACCGAGCAACCCAACCAGGAACGTGGCACGGTATAGCCTGAGATAGGCTTCTCCATCGCGTTCCATGGTCAGCAGGGCAAGTGGACCTTCCTCCTTCAGCGCGATCAATTTGTCGATGAAGGCTTTTTTCTGTTCATGGGCCTTGACGACCAGGTCGAGTAACTCATCCAGCTTCTTGTATAATTGATCATCACTGCCGTTGGCCGCAAAGGCGACGCGTGGAAGATTAAGGGTTACGTTCTGCAGCGCCGTGTAGCGCATCTTCCAAGGTGTATGGGCGTCTTTCAGATCGTTTTCGTCGAGCTTGAAAGACAGCCGACAGCATTCAGATATCTTTGCTGTCTGTCCGCGATCAAATACATAGTAAGTATTCCCGCGCCGGGACGACACATTTGCAATGTGGTTGAGGAAGTCTTCCCAGCCGGGGGTGGTGAAGAAGTCTTCGGTAATGTGCACCAGGGGTTTTGGGAAGAAGAACGGGCGTCCGGTTCCATCCCCGTCCATGTAGACATCGAACAGTGCCCACACGAATTTCTGAGCATCAGCCGCATAATCGCCGTATTTCTTGCCGGTATACTCACCACCTGGACCGATCGCAGGCACATCACGGAAGTGTTTTGGGATTTCCCAGTAAAGGTTGAGATCCGAGAAGATAGCCTGTCCACCGCGCGCCACAGACTGCTGTGAATATTCAAAGATCATCATCTGAGCAAGCTGGTGTATGTCGCGGTCTGACATCCCCGTCAAGAAAGGAGCGAAGAATATATTTATTGCATCCCAGCCAATTGCTCCGGCAAAGTGCCCCTGTAGCGCCGCGGAGAACTTGACCATATGGGCCAGCAATGTGTCCGGGTGTCGGGCCGGCCGGGCAATCGACAAGGCATTCGGTAGATTCAGACCGAACTTCTTTACATATTCCAGGGATTGTCCTGAACAATAGGGGCGGTCACCAAAACCAAGGTCATGCAGATGTATATCACCGCGGATATGGGCGTCAGCCACTTCTCGGCTGAAAACCTCGGAGAGCATGTACTGCTTCTTTACGGTTTCCGCCAGGGTCATATTGGTGGCTTCCGGATTATGGGGGATGTTTGCGTTCTCGCGATTCGCAAACAGAATGATCTTATCCGCGTCGTAGAGCGGGATACCTAATCTTGTATGGCGTAACCTTGAGCTTTCCATCCCGTGTTCGATCAATTTAACATTCACGATCTCACGGATGAGTGATGAGCTGACGAGATGTACATTGGAGTTGAGGATCGTTTCCTCAGTCTCCAGAGATATCTTTTCGGCAATCGGCCGTTCCAGACCGGTTTCGTTCTGCAGTGCCTTTATTATGCGTTCCCGGTCCCAGGCAACAAAGTCGTCGTCCGAGGTCCGCACGAAGAGGGCGAAATCAGTTGTTTCCCTTTCTTCGGGCGTGCGGAGGAGCAGCTGTTTCTTGCGCAAGATTTCACGCTGCTTCCGGTAAAGGATGTAAGCCTTAGCCGTGCGCGCGTGACCTGATTCGATCAATATTTTTTCCACTGCATCCTGGATCTCTTCTACCTCGGGCGTGGCATCACCTTTCTTCGTATATAGATAAAGAATTACTTCGTTAGCCAATTTGTCGGCCAGCTTCTTGTCCTCACCCCCTACGGCCTTGGCTGCCATGTAGATAGCGTGGGCGATTTTTTTCTTGTCGAACGTTACTATCTCACCATCTCTTTTCTTGACATATTGGAAGATCTTTTCCCGGGGAATTTCCTCAGAGATGCCGATTCTTACCGTTGCCTTTTCCTCCATCTTCGCTCCTTTCTTATCTTTTTCAGCTCATTAGCAAATTTGTCGATGTTGGTGAATTTTCGGTAAACCGAGGCAAAGCGCACATAGCCAACTTCATCTATTTCTAAGAGGCGTTCTAGAACCATTCTTCCGATATCGGCCGATTTGATCTCGGTTTGATATCGGTCGGAAAGGATGTCCTCTACATCGTTGACTATTGATTCGATTCTCTCTGCTGCCACCGGGCGCTTACGACAGGCGGTGGCTATGCCGTTCAATAACTTGGCTCGGTCATATGGTTCTCTCGTGCCGTCCCGCTTGATGACGACGAGGGGGACGCGTTCGACTGTTTCATAGGTCGTAAAGCGAAAATGACACTTGCTGCATTCTCTTCGCCGGCGGACGACCGATCCAGCCTGAGAAGTCCTGGTTTCAAGAACGCGATCCGAATCCTTGCCGCACCTGGGACATTTCAACATTCACCCCCAAAAGACACTATATATAGAGTCACAAAGCCATTATAACCACAATGGGAGATTTGTCAAGGGGGAATGTGCGGGTAATTTCGAATTGCGAATTTCGGGATGCGGAAACTTATTCACTCACTAAGTCACTAGGTCACTGAGCCGTTGAATAAGCGGATCAGAATATCAGAGAATCAGCAGGCGGCATATCAGAGGAACAGGATATCGGATACGGACCGTCGGTTTTCTTATCTGGTTATTCTGATTTGCTGATACTCTACCCGCTGTTATTCTGATGTTCTGATAACCTGCATGTGAGAGTTGTATTGATTTCGTATTGCCGAGACATTCTAGTCATTGTGTCATTGAGCCGTTGAATACCGCGTTGCGTCTAGCGTGCAGCGTTCACTTCAGTTTTTTTCTTCGGGCATAAACGTATGAGAGTTCGGCTCCGAAGAGGAATATGTATGCAGAGTAATACAGCCAGAGAAACAGAATGATGATCGCCGATAAGGACCCGTAGATTTTTGAATAGTCCACAACCCGGACTATATAGATCGAAAACAAATGTTTTGCCAGCTCCCAGAAAACCCCGGTGAACAAGGCGCCGAAGTAGGCTTCTTTCCAGCGTACCCGGCGGTTCGGGAAGAATTTGAAGATGATCCCGAAGAGAAAAGTGCTTAGAACAAAACTTATTTCCGGCAGGAAGCGTACTACACCACTGGCGCCGGCGGCCCTACCCCAAATGGTCAGGCCGAATGATCCAAGTAGTCCGAAGAGCACGAGGAAGGTTGAGCCGATTGTGATCAGGCTCTTGCGCAAGAAAGGCCGGTCTTTCTTTACCTTCCAGATGACATTGAGCGTTGATTCGACCGCCCGAAAAATGCTGGCCGATGCCCACATGAAACCGATGAATCCAATGACCGCAACGACTATTGATGTTTGCTTGAGTGCGGTAATATTCTTGACGATTTCGTCAATGCCAGCAGGGAATGCCTGGTTGATGAGCGGCATGATCCGGTCAATGATGCCTTCGGACGAGCCCAGGATGAAGAGCGAGAGAGAGAGCAGCCCCAAGAGCAGTGGGAAAAGGCTAAAGGTTGTCGCATGGACCAGGGCCGAGGCAAGCAGCGGGCAACGATCCGTATTGAACTTCTGGTAAGCCCGTGAAAAAATCCAAAGAAGCCTTTTCACTGTTTCACGAAACGTCCACCAACCATGACTGATTTAACCTTGAGCTGAGAAAGATTATTTTCCTCGAGTGGATCCTTGTTGAGTACTAGCAGGTCTGCGAGATAACCCGGCTCGAGTTTGCCTTTCTTCTTCTCTTCAAATGTGGGGTAAGCGCCGGCCTCAGTATACAATCGAAACGCGTCGCTGATGTGCAGCCTGCGACAAAGTGACGGGTGCCGTACCGCACCCGGAATTCCGTAGAGCGGCCCCAGGGGCATGCAGTCAGAACCGAAAACTACCCGGGCGCGTGCTTTGATCAATGACCTGAAGCTGTTCATGGAAATATATTCAGAACCAATGATTCCTTCATACATTCCCCCTGGATTTTGCCATCGCCGGACAAAATTGGGCTGCATAGAGGCGATGATTTTCAGCCGGCTGATCTTTTGAATCGCTTTGTCTCCAAGTATTTCAAGATGCTCGAGCCGGTGTCTCAGCGGATTGCCCGGCGTTATGTTCTTTCCAAGGACATCGAGGACGAGATCGTTTGAACGGTCGCCGATCGAATGAATCATCAGTTGTATGCCGTGGGTTTCGGCACTTCGCACCAGGTTTTCGAGGCGCCGCGTTGAAAAGAGTATACGCCCACGTTGTCGTGTTTTTCGGTACGTATTCCATAGTGCCGCGGTCCGGGCTCCGATTGCACCGTCGATGTATACTTTGGTGCCGGCAAACCTGAGCCAGTCGTTGCCGTAGCCGGTTCTCAACCCGGATGCGATAATACTTGCATGATACCGGTGCGTAAGGTAGAGGGCGAACCGTACCTTCAAGTCCTTATGATGTTTCTGCAGTAGGCGAAAACGTTTTGTGTTACCGATCTCATGTACTGAGGTTATACCCAAACGTAAGGCCTTTCTTGTCGCCAGGACGAGCGCCTTTTCCAGCATCTCGTCGGAGGGGGCGAAGATATCATTCAGATTCAGGACCACATTTTCATAGAGGAGCCCCTTTTGCCGGTCGACAATGGTCCATGTTTTATCAATACGGCGTAGGGCCGGTGTGTTGACGACCGCATAGTGACCGCAGACCCGGCGCATGATGAGTGGTTTCTTCCGGGATATCCTATCCAGCGTTTTCCGGCTCAGCTGATCGCGCTCATCGTGCTGCCACCCGGACTCATCCCAATTCGACGCGAAAACCATTGCGCGCGTCTTCGCCCGTGCACTTATTCTCTGTAAGCAGTCATCCAGTGACCGGCACCGGCTTAGATCAAGGCGCTGCATTTCGATACCCGTAGAAATGAGGTGGGTGTGGCCGTCAATGAATCCGGGCATGACAAATTGTCTCTTGAGGTTGATATTCCGGGTGGCCTTGGGCCGATGGCCTTGGCTGGGTATTTTAGCCTTTATTACCCCGTCGGCTATGTACAAACTGCAGAGGCTGATCTTTCTTCGGGCAAAATCCACACATCGTGCATTGTCGACCCGGAGTGAATCGGGCGTGCGATCGAGAACGGCCAAGTTAACCTACTATGATAGGCTCTTCGGGATAGGCGTAGTCTCTGGGATGGGGTTTGAGGATTGCACTGCCAATGGTAAGCGTGCCGACCCGCCCGGTAATCATTACTGCGATGATTATGAGTTTGCCGATCCCCGACAGATCATAGGAAAAACTGCAGAACGGATTCGATGAAGAACCCAGGGATAGACCGACCGTGCCGAATGCGGAGAATACTTCGAAGATGACCTTGAGCGGTGTCTGCTGCTCGATAAGCATGATCAGGAAGAAGGCAGCAGTGATCGTAAAGGTAGATAGCACGATAATAAGAAACGCGCGGTATGCCTGCTCAATAGGTATTCTTCTTTTCAAGTAAGAAATGTCCTTACCGTATCGACCGAGCATGAGTTCCTTTGCCCACAAGAAGAGCACGGCGAAGGTCGTTGTTTTGGTTCCGCCACCCGTACCTCCGGGCGAGGCACCTATGAACATGAAAAACATGAGGAGCACAATAGTGATTGGCGAGAACAGCGTGATGGACATGGTGTTGAACCCGGCAGTTCTCGGGGTCACGGCTTGGAAAAAGGCTCTGGTCAATTTCTGAAGAAACGACAAGCCGGCCAGACTGCGATCATACTCGGCGGCGAGGATGAAGAGGGTTCCGATGACGATCAACGCGACCGTTGTCCTCAAGACTATCGTCGTATGGAGAGATAACTTCTTTGTTTCCCGCTTTATGAATCTTGAATACAGATCCGATATTACAATGAAACCCAAACCGCCCAGCACGAACAAGGCGGCGACGATCAGTGGTGCCGGTATTGAGTGCGCGAACATTTCCATGTTCTCGGAAAAGGTCGAGAATCCGGCATTGCAGAATCCTGAGACAGCATGAAAGAAAGCCTGGCCAAGGGCGACCGGCGCCGTGAATCTTTGCGCAAAGACCGGATAGAGCAGTACGGTTCCCAGCAGTTCAACGGCGATCGTGATCCTGAATACACGCCAGGCAAAGCGGCGCAGGTTTTCATAAGTGAGCAGATTTATGGATTCCTTGAACAGGAGACGGTCACGGAGCGAGATCTTTCGCCCAATGAAGAAGAAAAAGGTTGTGGAGAGCGTCATGTAACCGAGGCCGCCGATCTGAATCAGCGTAAGCATAATGCACTTGCCAAAAAGAGTGAAATCGAGTGCCGTATTCTTGACGATCAAGCCGGTGACACATAGTGCAGAACTGGCGCTGAACAGGGCATCAATGAAGCTTATGCCGTGGCGTGTCGAAACCGGGAGCAGCAATAGGATAGTACCCACGGCGATGATGCCGATATAGCCAAAGATGAGCAATCTCGGAGCCTTTACCTCGCTCGAGCCCTTCATGGTCTAAATGGGTAATTGCTTGAAAGCTTGTTTCTTAGTGCTGGTTCTCTTGGATGCTTTCTGAGCGAGCCGGTTGGCGATCTTGTTGTCGGCGCGGGGCACTAGGGTCATCTTCGTATTGAGCCCGGATTCGAGCATTCTGATGCGTTTGAGGAGCAAGGCAATGTGTGGTGATTTCACACGATACTTGCCGGTGATTTGTTTGTATACGAGTTCCGAATCGAGGATGATCTGGGCACTCTTTGCTCTGGCCTGCTTCATCCATCTCAGGGCGTGGATCAAGGCTTCGTACTCGGCTACGTTGTTGGTAGTTATGCCGATGTACTTTGAGATTTGTTCGACCGGTTCTTCAGTGCCGTGTGAGAATATCGCAATGCCCACGCCCGAAGGGCCTGGGTTACCCCTTGATGAACCGTCGATGAATATGCGGTATTGTATCTTCTTTGAACCGGACATCGGTTATTGTTCGGAACCGGAATAAACAAGGATGCGTCCGCAGTTCCCGCATACGAGCACCTGATTACGTTGCTTCAGTTCATTCAGGAACTGATGGGGGATATTGGCAAAACATCCGGTGCAGGTGTTATCGATGATCAGGCAGACTGCCCTGCCACGGGACTGCGCGATTCGCTTATACAGTACCTCTATTTCTTCGGGAAGTTTGCCGAAGTCATTTTCCAGATTGACCCGGGCCATCTTCTGTTTTTCGGTCATCGCTTCACTTTCCGCCTTCAATTCGGATATCCTATTCTGATTCGCCTGCACGAATTCCTCGGTTTCCTTACGCAGTCCATGTATCGATTTCGTAAGTTTTTCTTCTTCCTCCATAAGCCCGAGCATTTCTTCTTCGATGTTGTGATTATTCTTTTTCAGGAATTCGACCTCGCTCAGGATCGCCCGGTATTCTTCATTTGTTTTCACCGCAAAGGTCTGGGTGTTCAGTTTGTTGATCTTGCCTTCGTTATCGGCGATCTCCAGTTCCTTCAACTTGTACGTTTTCTTCAACTCCTGAATCCGGGTTTCGGAATTCTTGAATTCATCTTCCCTGATACTGATTTGCTTTTCGAGTTTTTCAATGTCTTTGGGGATTTGAGCTAATCGAGCAGCTGCTTCTGCTACTTCATCGTCGAAGCCTTGGATCTTTACCAGGAGATCCAGTACATTTTCCATGTACGCCTTTCTTTAACTGATTTCGGTCGCGAGGTTTGCTTTATATGGGGTGGGATGGGCGGTACCCGACTTGAACGGGTGACCTCCTGCATGTCAAGCAGACGCTCTAACCAAGACTGAGCTAACCGCCCGCGTTGAAACATGAGTTATTTTACTGATTATGGACATATAGTCAAGAGACGAATACGGCTCGGTTCATGGTTTCGATCAGCGCCAGGTTTTCGTACATCGTTCATCGAAACCGTATTTCGACCAACGTATCACATTTCGTAAGCGCCCAACGACATGAGTATTTCTCCATTTTGTGGCTGTTGACTTCTCCCCTTGCGGTGATATAATTAGCGACGTGAAAGAAAAACTACTACGCGGCATATATTCATGGGTGGTGGTAATAATAGTGGTGCTGGTCCTGCGGGTAATCTTCGTGGAGGCCTATGTCATACCAACAGCATCCATGGAAAAGACGCTGCTCATAGGCGACGCGCTACTGGTCAATAGATTCGTCTATGGCGTGAAGATACCCATACCCCTTACGACCAAACAAATTCCGGTAATCCCGGGCCGCTTGCCGCAGCGGGGCGAGATCGTCGTGTTCCGGTACCCATTTGAGAACAGGGATTTTGTCAAGCGATGCGTGGCAATACCCGGGGATACGGTCGAGCTTATTAACAAGGTACTGTATGTTAATGGATATGAGGTCGACGAACCCTATGTGCGCCATGCAGATCGCTCGACGATCCGCGGCGTCATTGCCGACAATCGTGCTTATCAGGATAAGTGGGAAAAGGCAGAACTTGGTAAGCTGATCGGCAAACAGGTGCGGGATAATTTTGGTCCGGTCGTGGTTCCCCATGAATGTATCTTCACCATGGGTGACAACCGTGATAACTCACTGGACTCAAGATACTGGGGGCCGTTGCACAAACGGTATCTCAAGGGTAAGCCCTTGTTCATTTACTTCTCTTTTGACCCTGGTGGTGAAGTGTCCAGTTTTATTGAGGTCTTCAAGATCTGGCAATGGAAAGCAATACGCGTGAACCGAATCGGCGAGATCATATAAGGACGATATTTCACGTGTTTGTTTACTGCATGAGTTCTCACCTGTGATATCTACTGCAAGAGCGTGGCTTCTGATCGTGAATTGCGTAGTGAAAAGAATTACAGGTTTTTGTTGACAAGAAATGAATTGGGGTTATAATCAAATAGAATTAAGTCTAATAGAGGAGAATTGATGAAAAAAGTCTTCATTATTACACTTTTGTTAATGGCTACGGCAATGGCTCGCCCGAGGATTGTGCGAGTATATGTCCCGTCAATAAACGATTTGAGCAGAATATCGGCTAAGCTTGATCTGGATATTATCGGTGTGCAGGCAGGCGTTTCTTTCGATCTACTGGCTGATGATCGCGTGATGGATAGGATAATTGGTTCTGGTTTGAGCTACGAGGTGGTTGTGCATGACCTCGCATCAGCCAAAGAAGGCGTGCGTGCTGATTATCTTTCGTACAGTGAAATTGAGGACAGCTTGAGACAATTGGCGCAGGACTATCCTGCGATATGCAAGTTCGACTCTTTGCCCATCCCAACCTATGAGGGCAACTGGATCTACGGTATCAAGATATCAGATAACCCACATATTGAAGAAGATGATGAACCGGGCTTCCTCATAGACGGTACGCATCATTCACGGGAATGGGCATGCGTGCCGGTCGTCATGTTCTTTGCCGATTCCATGCTCAACGCCTACAATGTTGATCCCGGGATCACCGAGATCATCAACAGCACGGAAATGTATCTCTTCCCGGTCATCAATGTGGATGGCTACCTATATGATTATCCGGCCGGAGTGTCCTGGCGGAAGAACCGGGAGCCGTTCGGCGGCGAGATCGGTACTGATCCGAACCGCAACTATCCAGGGTGTTCACCTGATCTTGCTGGAGATTGGGGCGCCGTGGATGAATATCAGGCAAGGCATCGTCCTGATCATGCGCTTTTTTGCGGCGCGTACGCGAATTCCGGCGATGAGACCCGGGCACTCACCTTATATGTGAAGGAGCATATCGTCAATGCGTATATGTCGTACCATAGCTATAGCGAACTGGTGATGTGGCCCTGGGGCTGGACCGGCGTGGAGACCCCGGATTCCCTGCTCCATGATCAGGTAGGTAATTATATGGCAAATCAGATACAGCGCTTGAGTGGCGGAACCTATGGCCGCGGACCTATATATTCGGCGATCTACGCGGTGAGCGGCTCAAGCTGTGACTGGTTCTATAGCTGGTCCCGGTGGATAGGCGGCCGCTCCAATCTCTCTTTCACGACTGAACTGGGGACTTCGTTCTATCAGCCGGTGAGCCAGCTCGACCACATAGTGCATCAGAATTTTAAGGCCCTGGAGTACCTGGCCGGTTTTTGTGATTCGATCGTCTTGTTGCTCGAGGCCGTGGTGCCTCCGCCGGTCATATACCCAATAGGCGGCGTCGGCTCAGACTATACGGTTGCGTGGCACCCGGTAAATGCAGGTGATAATCATCCTACGCACTGGGAACTGGTCGAACTGGCAAACCCGTCGATCATTGAAGACGACCTCGAGAGTGGTGCTGAGCGCTGGCAGCTGGAAGGTTTTACGCTCTCCACGGCTCAGGCCCATTCAGGGACACATAGTTTCTTCTCGGGTAGCATCGATGATATGAACCATGCGGTACAGACGGTTCATCCTTATCCAGTTGAAGCAGGTGACTCGGTTACTTTCTGGTGCTGGTATGATCTTGAGACCAACTATGATGTTGCCGTGGTCGAAGTCTCCGAGAATACCAAGGAGTGGTTCAATCTGGATACGACCCGTTTCAATGGTAATTCAAACGGCTGGGTACGCAAGGCGTATGCGCTGGAAGATTGGCTAGGTAGATCAGTGTATATCAGATTCCGGGCAATGACCGACCCGTCGGTCTTGAACAACGGCTTTTATGTCGATGACATATATCCGGCATGTTTGTTCGCGGATGTCGACACGGTGTCTTCAAGCATTACGGACACGGTGTACAATTTCAGTAGTCATCCGAGCGGCGAATTCTACTACATGGCGCGCGGCAGTAATCCCGACTGGGGTTGGGGTGATTACTCAATCCTT
>JASFEK010000037.1:0-13358 GCA_050124875.1 Caldifarciminota bacterium
GAAAACATATATAATACAGCGAACATAAGTGTTGTCCGTTTCTCGAGATATTTTCGGTTTTTTCAGTCGGTTGAGAACTTTGTTTGCACCTGGCGCTTTGCCTTCCAGGTATGAAAAAAGGAGGAAGTAATGGAGATCCAGGGCTACGACATACCCGAGGATTTATACTATCATGGCGAGAATACGTGGGTGAAACTCGAAGATGACGGAACAGTGCGTGTGGGCATGGACGATTTCTACCAGAAACAGGCTGGCGATACAACCTATGTCGATCTTCCGTTCGAGGGTGACTCGGTGAGCCAGGGTGAAACCTGTGGTAAGATCCAGTCATCCAAGTGGGTCGGCAAATTCGTGTCGCCGATATCCGGCGAGATCGTCGAGGTCAACGGAGAACTGGAGAATGACTGCCGGCTCATCAACACAGACCCTTATGGCAAGGGTTGGATCATGAAGGTAAAGCCTTCGAATCTCGACGAAGAATTGAAGCAATTAGCCCATGGCGCCGAGGCCCTGCAAAAATTCATCCAGGAGCATGTAGACAAAGCTGGCCGTGGCGGTACGTAATAAAAACCTGAGTCCATTTAGGATTCGTTAGAGCAAGTTAGGAATAGAGAGCTTTAGCTAAACATCCGTAAGACGCAAGGAACATTTTCTCCGACAGAAAACCTATTGTCTTACAAGATTAGTTGAAAAGAGTTAGGAGCAATTAGTAATTAAGGGGGTTAGATGCCAATCAAGCAAGAAATAAAGGATCAATTGAGAGATATCGTAGGCGACGAATACTGCCGCACCAGCAATGCTGAGCTGTACGTTTACGCGTTCGACGGTGGTATTCATCGCAAGGTTCCTGATATTGTAGTACAACCGCAAAACACAAAACAGGTACAGCAGATCGTACAGCTCGCGAACCAACACAAGGTCCCGATCGTACCACGTGGTGCCGGTTCTGGACTCTGTGGAATGGCCGTGCCGATCGACCGGGGCATCGTAATCGATCTGCAACGCATGAACAAGATCAAGGAAATGCGACTCGGCGACCTGTACTGCGTGGTGGAACCTGGCGTGGTATGTGACGATTTCAATGCCGCACTGGCGCCGTACAAGTTCTTCATACCCGGTCCAGCATCGAGCGAAGTCGCAACCATCGGCGGCATGATCGCACTCAATGCCTCGGGTGGTAAGGCGGTGAAATACGGAGCAACCCGTGACTACGTGATGGGCTTAGAGGTTGTGACACCGACCGGCGAAGTAGTGACTGCCGGCGCCAAGACGATCAAGCATTCCAGTGGTTACCAGCTCGAGAGACTGATGGTCGGTGCCGAAGGAACACTCGGCATCATTACCGAGGCCAACATCCGCGTTGCACCAAAAGCTGCGAAGAGAGCCGGCTGCGTCGCTGCATTTGACGACCTTGAGAAGACCGGACAGTGCGTTGCCAACATCATGGCCAAACCGCTCATCCCGGCCGAAATCGAGATCATGTCTGAACCCTGTATCAAAGCGGTCAATAAAGCAACCGGCATGGGCTTGCCAGAAGTCGCCGGCATATTGCTCATTCAACTCGATGGAACGCCCGAAGACGTCAAACAGGAGGTCGAGATCGTCAGTCAGATCTGCAAAGAAACTGGTGCGGTTTCGGTCGATTTCACCGAAGACGAAAAGCGCATAACCGAACTATGGAAGGGCCGGAAACAGATGATACCGTCGTTGAGCATTCTGAAAGAAGATTACGTGACCACGATGCTCGCCGATGATATGGCAGTACCGGTCTCTCAAATCCCTAAGGCTGTTGCCGGCATATGGGAGATCTCTGAGAAATACGACCTTATCATCCCCCCCTACGGCCACTCGGGCGACGGCAACCTGCATACCAAGGTATTGATGAATGCAGCTGATCCGGAACATTGGAAGCAGGCGAAAAGTGCCGTCAAGGAGATTTACGATTTGGTACACTCACTCGGCGGAACCACCACGGGTGAGCACGGTATTGGCATAACCAAGGCCCCAGACTTCATCCGGGAAAGAAAGACGCTGATCCCGGCAATGAAGGCGGTGAAACAGGCACTTGATCCGAACAATATCATGAACCCGCACAAATTGTGGCAGTGGGAAGACGATTTCGTCCACGAGTTACGCTATCCAACTGACCCGAACCGTAAGCTTGAAGGGCATCTTGCCCAGTGGGAAAAGGAAATGATGACCTGTACCATGTGCGGCTACTGCAAGAATGTCTGTCCCACATTTGTCGACCTGTTATGGGACCCACCCTCGAGCCGCGGCCGCGTCGTCCTTTCCTACGGCATGTTGGAAAAAGAACTCGAAGTCGACGATTCAGTGGTCAAGGCGATCTATCAGTGCACACTATGCCGTGACTGTAATCGCCGATGCCCCTCCAAAGTCAAGGTACCGGACATTGTCCGCGCCGCGCGTGCTGACCTGGTTGAGGCTGGCTTTGCTTACGACAGCCACAAAGCCTTCATCGAAAACATCAAGAAGACGGGCAACATCTTCGCGGATACCGAAGTCATGGCACCGCTCCGCGACGGAGAAACACCCGTCTTTGTCGGCTGTCAGTTCCTGGCGCGTCCGAATCAGACAAAAATGTACTTGCGCCTCTTTGAGAAATTAGGGCTGAAACCAAAGGTCGTGAAGGAAGTCTGCTGTGGCTATCCAATGGAGGCGCTGGGCTTTGTCAAGGACTTCGAAGAACACAAGAAGAAATTCAAGGAATTATTTCCCTTCGAAAATGCGATCACTCTCTGCCCCACGTGTACGGTCTACCTGAGAGAGGCTTATGACATCGATGCGAAACATGCCATGCAAGTCATCGCCGAGAAGATACCGAATGCGCAGATCAAGAAACTTGAAGGCAAGGTAACCTATCATGACCCGTGTGACCTATCACGCGGCGCAAAGGTAAGTAAAGAGCCACGCGCAATAATCGAAAAACTCGGACTGGAACTCGTTGAGATGAAGTATAAAGACAATACTTCCAGATGCTGCGGTGGTGGCGGCGGCGTACTCGTCTCCGACAACGAACTGTCTAACCGTATTGCTGAAGAGCGGATCAGAGAAGCACTGCAAACCAAGGTAGCAACGATCGTGACCGCCTGTGCAACTTGTGAACAGGTACTGAAGAGTGCGGCAACCGCTGTTGCTGACAAGGGTGAGGGTAAAGTCAATGTCACCGGTCTGCAACAGATGGTGTGGAAAGCACTCGCCTAGACCTAGACGGTATAAAAAAAGGGGCAGCTATGCTGCCCCTTTTTCTTAAAGCACACTGCTATTTCGTGATGATCATCTTGCGCATGGCCGAGAATCCACCGGCTTCGATGGTATAGATATACACACCCGTATTGACTGTCCGACCCCTCTCATCCCGGCCAGACCAGTGCACTGTGTGGTATCCGGAATCATATGATCCCCGGGCCAGAGTCGCCACCACGCGTCCCGACACATCAAAAACCCTGAGCGTCACATCAATTTGCACCGGCAGCGCGAAGCCTATTACGGTTGATTGGCGAAAAGGATTCGGCTGGTTCTGGCCGAGCTCATAGCTTTGCGGAGTCGCAACCGTATTCTCTTCAACTCCAGTAACCACCACAAAGTTCTGTGCGAATTCTGATGTGTTAAGATTCATATCGGTCGCCGTCGCGGTCACTGTATCGTTAGCGACAAGACCAGTAACCACAGCTGTCCAGTTTCCAGTCCCGGTTGGGTTGGTAAAACCGAGGTAGGTCTGGCCCTCACCGTAGCCTGACGGATCAGAACTTGCCCTGAATAACTCTACCCGTGCCATTGTCGGGGGAGTATCAATATCGAGTGTACCCGAAATCGTCGTCTGGCCAGCCGTATGAACGGCACTCGTTATGACCGGGAAGTTCACCTCTTCGTTGGGCCCGTTATCTGGATCAGTCGTATCATTAGGTGTTACATTATCATCACCCAGGTCGATACCGAGCAGGGCATTGTTATATATCGAATTGAGGGTGATCTCATTGTGGTCGGCATTGGTCGTGCTTGACCAGTGTTCCCAGACAAGCACGCCATTGCGTCCGTTGTGAGCAATGGTATTACTATCCACTATGTTATCCGTTGCATAGCCACCTTGGTACCAAGTACCATATATTCCTATGCTCACACCATCTCTGGTGTTACCCAATGGCGCCATGCCGACATCCAACCCGATTATGTTATGTGTAACAATATTCGCATAGGTAAGTACCGGAGGAATAGCTTCTGCATAACCCACAATGCATACGCCCTCAAAGTCGTTACCCGAGATCAAGTTTCCATCCACCGCGTTATCGTGCGCGCCCTCACCGATGTATACACCATCATGCACATTACCCATGTCTACGGTGCCTCCGATATCAGTACCGATATAGTTATTGAAGACGCTGTTAAAAGCAACGTCACCGGGCGGGCAACTGGAAATGCCCACACCTTCAGCATAGTTGCACGATGACAAGTTGCGGTCAATTGTGTTGAAATACGCGTTACCCGGGGAACCCGGTGTGCATACAATGTAGATACCACCCCAAAGTCCCTGCTGATTCGTACCGTTACCCTGCGCAATGGTGCCGGTCTGATCAGTACCCGTGAAATTGCAGTAGATGTAGTTGAATTGCGAGGTATCAGGGATTGCCTGAATGCGGATCCCATCCTGTTGGAAGTTGTTTACCACCAAACCCTGGATCGTATTATTGGATGAGACGATCCAGAATCCGTGCACAGCTCCCGCGTTCGTACCATCGACGACGATCATAAGATTGGCCGTTGATGGCGGATTCCCACCAGCCGAAGCGCCGGGTTGTGACAAACCATCGATGAAGACACCGGCCTGGTCGGTCAATTGTGGCAACTGGGAATCGGGCATGATAAAGAAGGGACCGGTACCTGTTATGTTGAACAATATGGTGTCCGGACCAGCATTGAAATTCGCGCTATTCATAGCAAATCTGAGCGTTCCGGGTATATTTGCATCCGGAGCCGCTACCGTCACCGTATAGGTTGCACTATCCAATACAGGTATGAACGCAGTGAGAAATAAGACGATACAGATCCCCAATGATCTGTAAAAACGTAACACATACGTATTTTTCATGCCGCCTCCTTATCTTTCTTTACGGGATTATAAGCCAATATCCAAAAATGTCAAGTGATTTCTAATGAATTTACGTACTATTTCAATCCAGCGACGGACAAAGCGATGATCTTCTTGACCAGTGCCCGGCTCACCGGGTCATGTGCTACGGCTTCGGCGAATTCCAGCCGGTCAAAGTAAAGCCTCAGGCTCTTGACCTTGCCCGCTTCGTATACAAGTACCTCAGACTGCTTGACCTTCAACTGAACGCCACTCTTGAGCTCGGCCTCAACGAGGAATTCCTCGAAAAAGGTATCACCCTCTATCATGATGGTAATGGGCGTGAGTTTCACCCACTTCAACTTGCCATAGAACCAATCCAGCCAGCGACGTACGCCGGCTCTGCCGCGCAGGGTAATACCGACCAGTTCGATCCGGCAATCTTCAGCAAACGCCGCAACGACGCTTTCAACATCCTTCCTTTCAATCGCGTCGTCGAGCTCCTTTGCCAACCTTCGTATCCTGCTGCTTGATCGTTGCCTTCTCATTCACCCTCCTTCCTTCTGCCAACGGATGAGCAGCCGCGCCCGTACATCGTGGTCATCGCGCCCAGCTTTATGGCCATAGAACCGGTCAACTGTCCGGGTATCAAGCGCCATTGCCAGTTACCGCGTATGGTGGCCGGTCGATTCATGCGCGCCCTGCCGCTCAGACCCAGTATGTCCTGCATCGGGATTATTGCCGTATTCGCGACCGAGGCCATGGCCATGTTGAGGAACGCCTCATGAACATTACGCGCCGTCATCCTTTTACCGACGTAGGCAGAAAGCATTTGCTTTTCCTGACGCGAAGCCTCATGTTCGAACCAGCCCCGAACCGTGTTGTTATCATGAGTACCCGTGTATACAACGCAACTTCTGACATGATTATGCGGTAGGTAGGGATTAGCCGGGTCGCCGTCACCGAATGCAAAGAGCAGGACCCGCATACCGGGCAGACCAAAGCGGTGCATTAGCGCCCGCACATCCGGGGTGATCGTACCCAAGTCCTCCGCGATTATGGGCAGGCCATTGAGTCTCTTCTCGAGTGCCGTGAGCAGCTGCGCTGCCGGCACCTTTACCCATTTACCGCGCCGTGCCGTCTTCGCTCCTGCGCGGACTTGCCAGTAAGCAACAAAGCCTCGGAAATGATCCATGCGCACCAGGTCACATCGCCGCAGGTTGTGTTCGATTCTGTTCAGCCACCAGCCGAACTTATTTTTCCTCATCTGCGGCCAACGATACAGAGGGTTCCCCCATAATTGCCCGCCTCGGCTGAAATAGTCGGGCGGTACACCAGACACATGGATCGGCTTTCGGTTCTTGTCCAGTTTGAACATCTCTGGATGGACCCATACATCCACGCTATTCAAGTCCACATAGATCGGGATATCTCCTATTACCGCGATCCGTTTCTGATTGCAGTATTTCTTGAGATTTTTCCATTGCTGTGAAAAAACATATTGGATGAATTTCTCACGTTCGATAGCCGGCTTCAGCAACTTGCTCAACGAACGTAAGACATATGGATCACGCCCAGCAATTGGTGCCGGCCATTGAGTCCAAACTGCGTTCTGAAAATTACCCTTCAGCACGGCGAACAGCGCATAGTCATCCAGCCATGAGTCATTATCACTGCAGAACCGCACAAAGCCAGCACGTCGCCTCTTCTTAGTGAAACGTACATAGGCTTTGCTGAAAAGATATTCTTTGTATGCCGCCGCCACCGGAAATTCGGCCACGCGTCGTGTAAACTTCGGGACGGTCTTGAGTTCCGAACGTTTCAGAAACCCCTGCTTCACCATCAAATCAGGACTTATCAAGTACTTGTTACCCGCGAACGCAGACATGCAATTATACGGAGAACATTCGTGTCGATAGTCAGTGGCGGTCAAGGGAAGAACCTGCCAGTAACTCTGCCGTGCCTCAACCAGGAAATCAACAAAGCGGTACGCCTCTGGTCCCATATCACCAATGCCGTAGGGTGAAGGAAGTGACGTGACATGAAGCAGTATACCTGAACCCCTCCTTTTCCTCAAGTCGAAACGCCCCCCTCTAATCTTCATCTGGTACTGCCTTCTTGACTTTGAAAAAGACCGCGGCCAGCGGCGGAAGGGTGACCTCAATACATGCCCTTCGGCCATGATAATATTCCTTACTTGCCTTGATGCCGCCAAAATTGCCGTGCCCGCTGCCCCCATATTCTTGCGCATCGCTGTTCAAGACTTCCTGCCAGAACCCGTATCCGGGCACACCAATCCGGTAGCCGTAGCGTGGCACCGGCGTGAAGTTGAGCACCACCAATATATCATCTTCTTGCTTCATTGATCGGCGCATGAATACGATCACACTCTGTGCCCAATTCCCGAAATCGATCCACTCAAACCCGTAGGCATGGAAGTCGGTCATATGTAACGCCGGTTCCTCGTGATAGACACGGTTTAGATCACGTACTAGATTTTGCACACCCTTGTGACGATCATGCTCAAGCAAGTGCCAGTCGAGCGTCTTCTCATGGCTCCATTCGTTCCATTGAGCGATCTCATTACCCATGAACAGAAGTTTCTTGCCCGGGTGCGCGTACATATAACTGAGCATCAAGCGCAGGTTTGCGAACTTCTGCCAGTCATCACCGGACATCTTCGAGAGCAACGACTTCTTTCCATGAGTGGTCTCATCATGCGAAAGGGCCAAGACGAAATTCTCATAAAACGCATACCAGATACTGAATGTCAGCTGGTCCTGATGGTACTTGCGATGCACTGAATCCCGGGAAAAATAATCCAGAGTGTCGTGCATCCACCCCATATTCCATTTCATGCCGAATCCGAGCCCACCCAGGTAAACCGGGCGGGAAACCATGGGCCAGGCAGTAGACTCCTCAGCAATCGTTTGTACATCCGGGTATTCCTGATAGACGGTTTCGTTGAGACGTTTGATGAACGAAATCGCCTCCAGATTCTCCCGCCCGCCATAGCGGTTCGGTATCCACTCGCCTTCTTTGCGCGAGTAATCAAGATACAGCATGGATGCAACGGCATCGACGCGGAGCCCGTCAATGTGATACTTGTCCAGCCAGAACAAGGCACTGCTGATGAGGAAGTTGCGCACCTCGTTGCGGTCATAGTTGAAGATATAGCTATTCCAATCAGGGTGCAGCCCCTGCCTCGGATCAGCGTGTTCGTACAGATGCGTACCGTCAAAATACGCCAGACCGTATTCATCGGTCGGAAAATGAGAAGGTACCCAATCCAGTATCACACCGATACCATTCTGATGAAGGTGATCAACGAAATACATGAAATCCTGTGGTATACCGTACCGGCTCGTCGGTGCGAAATATCCCACGGCCTGATAGCCCCAGGACCCGTAAAACGGATGCTCCATGATCGGCAGCAGTTCAACATGAGTGAAGCGCATATCCTTGATATACTCCACGAGCTTCTTAGCGATGTCCCGGTAATTGGCAAAACCACGGCCACTCTGTTTCCGCCACCAGGAGCCCAGATGCAGTTCATATATGGAGAGGGGACCATCGAGTGCATTACACTTAGTCCTGTTACGCATCCATTCCTCATCCTGCCAGGAGTAGTCCATATCCCATACTACACTCGCTGTTTTCGGTGGCTGCTCACAGTGAAAGGCAAGCGGATCTGCCTTATCGATCTTGTATTCATAATACTTTGACCTGATATGGTACTTGTACAGGGCACCGGCCCCGATTCCCTTAACAAACCCCTCCCAGATGCCCGAGCCATCCCATCGAACATGGAGACGGTCATGCTCAACATCCCAGTTGTTGAAATCACCGACCACCGACACCGCTTCGGCACTCGGCGCCCAAACTGCGAAATAAACACCTTGCCGCCTGCCCTTGCTGATGATATGAGCGCCTAGTTTATTATACAGGCGGAAATGGTTACCTTCTTTGAAAAGGTAAATGTCGTGGTCTGTGAGCAGTCTATTCTGATCCGCTTTGCTCATTGTTGGCCTTTCCCAGAAAAAACGATGTCTTCACTCATTACTCCATTATCCTCTTCCTGCTGCGTGCATCAAACCGCTCGATGGCATAGCGCAGCGTCCGACGTGGCATCTTTTTCCTGTTCTTCATCACATATGCAAACACCTCATCCGAGAACATGATACTTGCATCCTTGAGCATCCAACCGCAGCCGTTCTGAACAAGGTAGTCCTTGTCCTGCAGGAGTGCATCAGCGACCTTGAGCGCAAACATCAGACGTTCACCCTTGCGCAAGGAGTATATCATGATCACGCCGGCACCCCGGCGCAGCCATCTATTCCTCGATGCCGTCCACTTTAACACGCCGGGTAAGAATTGCGGGAATTCGTGTACAAAAGCACCAAAGGCATGCCTGCACAAATCATCACAAGCACCCCAGTTACCAACGTGTTCCTTGAGCCAGGATTGGAATAACCTGAAATGGACTGGCTGATATTGCTTGCGCAAGCGGTATGCCCAGTCAAATGCTATTATCTTCTCTTCAGCGTAATCTGATCTTACCAGCCTATCGCAAAGGACCAGCACGCGCTCTACTCCGTATCCTTTAGCGTTTTTGTAGTATTTGGCTGAGATCTTGCGCACCGTCTGAATCCTTACGCCGTACAGGACAATACCTTCCTTTATGTATTTCTCTGCTCCGTGCCGGTATGCAGGCTCAACGTGTTTTCTCAAGTCAGACACGATCGCTTTGCGTAATGTAATAAAGGCCTCATCCCGTTTTGCCATCAGCTTCATTATAGCTAGAATGGGCGGCAACTCAATGGATTAATGTTTCTCTCCGCTATTCTTTCTGGCCTCAATGATCAACAACTCTTCACCATGGTTATGGATCTCGAAGACAGCGCGGCCGTGCCTGTGCCGGCATCTAATACTCCGGTGACCCTTTGAGCATGTTGACAGAAGAACTCAATATCGGGTTCGTTGCCAAAGAGATCTTACAAACACGGCGCTTTTTCGTAGGTACTGTGGTCGTGCACAATATGCTACTGGAATTCAACCTTCTTGGTCATCGCGATCAATTTCAACAGATGCGACTTCTCATCATCCAGGATATGTGATATGAGGTCTTTCTGCTCACCACGGAACATGTCCCGCAGTTCGGTAAAAAAGAATATTGATTCCGACTCCAGTTCGGTACCGAGGCTCAATGCCTCTGGCCCGCTCTCGGTTACGGTGATTTCCTCAGCACGGTTGTAGACACGCATTGCGTGGGACACCAGTCTATTCTGCGATTTGCTTCGTGCCGTGTTTAGCTGGAATTTCCCTTCGTCGTCGCCGCAACTGTCCAGGAACCTGCGCAGCATGACGATATGTGATTGCTCAGCGGAAGCAAGAACATTGAATTGTTCCTTGCCATAGTCATGTTCGATCTTGTCACGCATCCTCTTGTAGTAATCAAGCATGCAGCGCTCAACGCGGATACCGATCTCAAGTAGATCGCTGATGCTCCTGAATTCATTCACCGTTTTCTCCGATAAACGAGCTGCCATGTTGCCGGAGCCACTGCTGCAGCATTCGTGCCTTATCTTCTCTGCCTAACTGCATGTATGCCTCACACTCGTATCGTAATGATAGTACTGGTACGTCCATCTCGTTGACCCTTATATGCTCTATATGTTTTCTCAAATCCGGCGCGGGCGACCAGGTCCCATTGCTCAATCGCTTCTCTATATCACCCATGATTTCACACTTGATACCATTGATCATGAACGCGCCAAAATGTGAGCGGAGATTGTCGGCTGAGGAAAAACCGACCTTCCTTACCAGATATTCAGCAAAAATATCTTCCATACTATAGGCCCCTTTCTCGTCGGTCTGAATATCTATATCATGCGGTCTCACAGGTATGCCACGCAAGGCGAAACCAAGACTGCCCGTCACAGCCCAGACAATGTCTATCCCACTCAGCTTACCATAGATGAGCTCCAGGGCATGGTGGAAACTAGGATCAATCCTGTTCAAACACACCCCTCAGTACTCACCATTCCCGAGCTGCATTCTCCCCGGCAAGTCAGGCATCATTATTTTAGCGATGCACGCCATTCGCGCAGCAGATCGAGCCATTTGTGGGCTGCCTCTGCACCGTAGATGAACTCGCCGCCGGGCAATAATTCCTCCAAGGTTGCTCTCCGGTGTTTCTTTGCCCAAGCGATTATCGACGGCCACATTCTTGCATACGCGTCCAGACTTTCCTGGCACATTGTCGCGTGCAGCTCACTTATTAGGCCATCGCGAAAGACCATCACGCACGGCTCATAGCACACTTCTCCAATGTTGGCAAGCGTCCACCAATCGTTTTTCTCGACGAGTTTGAACGTTACCGTATCACCGCTAACCGAAATATCAGATATTGTCATACGCAGATTGGTCGCCTTATCCCATTCGGCCAGCTCGCGCACTGCTGGCTTCCCTTGTTTGATCCACACGCCGACGATCTCGAAGGTAATATCATCGGCGTAGAGCGACATAAGCTTCTCATTGTCATGGGTATTATAAGTGTCTTGGTACTGACGCACGCGCTCCGTCAGATCAGATGCGCACGACATCAGGAACACGCATGCCACGGCAAGGATCGACAAGAGCGAACCCAAATTTCCGGGTTCGAACAACATACTACACCTCTGCTAGATGGCCTGCTCTACTTGCCTTTGAGCTCAGACGTACAGAACGGACAGCGGGTAGCCTTGATCGGAATTGCGGATTGACAGAACGGACAGGTCTTGGTTGTCGGCTCGGCGGCTGGTTCTTCCTTTTCCCGCTTCATCCTGTTGATACTCCGTATGACCAGGAATACTGCGAACGCAACGATGATGAAACTGATCATCGTATTGATGAATGCGCCGTAGTTTATCGACACCGCGCCGGCTGCTTGCGCGTCAGCGAGTGATGCGTACGGCCCAGCAGTCGCACCCTGCTTGAGGACGATGAAGAGATTCGCAAAATCCACATTCCCCAGCAACAATCCGATCGGCGGCATGATGACATCGGATACTAAAGATTTCACTATTGTCCCGAATGCCGCCCCGATGATAATGCCTACAGCCATATCAACGACATTGCCACGCATGGCAAAATCCTTGAATTCCTTCAGCATACAGCACCTCCTTTTCTTGGTTTATGATATGATTTCCGTTAACTCATTGATTTCAAAATCAGCGTACTGCCGAGCCTTGACTATCCGCTCGGGCCAGAATTGTTTGATCACGTGCGTGGTGAGAACTGTGTTCATCCCCATATCCTTTGCACCGCGCAACTCATCACTGCCGCCATCTCCGACATACAAAATATGCCGCGCTTCGACTCCGAATTCCTTCAGTGCTCTTTCATAGATTTGCCTCTCTGGTTTCACGTATCCTACCCGGCATGAGAATATCACACAATCGAAATATGGTTTGAGCGGGGAATCATCCCAACCAGCGATCTCATTGACATCGGCATTGCTGATAAGCCCGAGTGACTTACCAACCCTCCTCAACTCACGGAGCGTAACGCGGGTCGAATCTTCGATATTCATCAAGGCGCGCCGAAATCGGTTGATACGGTTCTCTACGGCTTCCCTGATCGTCTCGTCGGATATTGTGCGATCGATGGCACGGGCCATGCGGGCAATGATCATGAACGGATCCGTTATCTTACCCCGTAACCGATCGTCTGAATATCGAAGCAGTTGCTCGTTCCAGGCCGCGCGGGAAACACCCAGGATCTCGCTCGTACCCTTCCCTGGCAGACGTAGCACGTCGGCCGAAGTCAGGGTATGGAACAGATCGAATATGACGACGCGGTATTCTTGGAGATCCATTCAGGTCAAGGTTGCCAATCCGCGGGCATGCGCAGTCGCTCATCAGATTCATACAAAGACCTTATCTCTTCGAACGCCTCATCCCCGCTATTCACCAGATCCGCGATCCTGTCGAGAAGCAGATAATCTTCCTCGCTGATCGTGACCTCTGGACCGCCCATGATCTCATTGCAGTCCCAGGGCAGTACCTCCATGCTGTTCAAGGCCATGAAGTCACGGACCAGATCACCCTGCACAAACCATAACCCCTTCATGTCGAAAATGCCGCAGAGATCCGGGTCGAGCTCCCCGCTGCGACACAATTGCCACGCCTCAGCGCCGCTCAGGAATTTGCCCGGCGGCAGGTCATGAGGATCAAATGCCAATTTAAGATGCGACAACTGAACACTATCCAGCTGGGCATCCACCCGGATC
>JASFEK010000038.1:0-13157 GCA_050124875.1 Caldifarciminota bacterium
AACGGCATTGCCTATTCTAATGATATAAGACATTAAGTCAACACCAGGTGAAACAAACTTGATTTTCTCATCGCTTGTGCTATAATAGACACATCGTTCCGATCACTTACGCATTAGAAAGGAGAAGATAATGAAAATTAAATTCCTGGGTCATGCTTCTTTCCTCCTTATATCCCAGGACGGATTGAGGATTATTACTGACCCGTATAAGCCAGGATGTTTTGACGGCGGCATCAAATATGACCCCATTACCGAAGAAGCCGACATCGTCACAATTTCGCATGAACATGATGACCACAACTGCACTGATATCCAGGGCAACCCAGTCTTTGTACGCGGCGCCGGCAAGAAGGATCTAAAGGGTGTAATGATAGAGGGCACTGATGTCTTCCATGATACAAGCGGCGGTAAGGACAGGGGCACCAACACTATCTTCAAAGTGACGGTCGACGGAATGAATATCGTCCACCTTGGTGATCTCGGCCACCCTCTTTCCGATCAAGCGGTGAAGAACATCGGCGCGGTCGACATACTGTTCGTACCGGTCGGCGGATATTTCACGATTGACGCAGCGGCTGCGGAAACCGTAATAGAAAAGCTCAATCCTAAGATCGTTGTGCCGATGCATTTCAAAACAGAAAAATGCGGCTTCCCCATAGCGTCCGTAAATGAGTTCACCAAGAACAAACAAGTAGAGGAATTCGATAGTGAGTTCGAGATGAACAAGGAAAGCCTTCCCGGGATAATTACCACCTATGTGCTCACACCGACTAATTGATAGTACCCAGTTTGGGGTTGGGATGCTGGGAAAAAATCGTCTGGCGTTTGACGGCTACGAAATGCGTTTCGATCAGAAAGGCTACGTTTAACGTTGAAGAATCTGAGAAAATGATACGTTTGTCGAATTGCGTTTTTGACATCCGTGTCGAATATTTCGCTTAAAAGGAGCGTTTATGCGGGAAGTCCCTTATGACAACATAGTCAGCACGGTCGCGCAATTATGCAAGGATGCTAACTATTTCATCGGCGATGATATGGTTGCGGCCTTTAAGGAAGGCATTGAAAAGGAAGAGTCAGAAACGGGCAAGGATATCCTCAAACAGCTACTTGAGAACGCCGAGATCGCGAGGACAGAAAACGTACCACTGTGCCAGGACTGCGGTTTCGCTGTCGTCTTTCTTGAACTGGGCTCCGAGGTTCACGTTACCGGCAGCATAATCGAGGCGATAAACGAAGGCGTGCGAAAGGGTTATACGGATGGTTTTCTGAGAAAATCAATACTGTCCGATCCGGTACAAGGCAAGAACACAGGCGACAATACACCCGCCATCGTACACACCACGCTGGTACCGGGCGACAAAATCGTGATCACCGTAGCCCCAAAAGGAGGCGGCAGCGAGAACATGAGCGAAGTCAAGATGATGAAACCAGCCGACGGTATTGAGGGCGTAAAGAGTTTTGTGATCGACCGTGTGCTGCGGTCCAGTTCTAATCCCTGCCCGCCCATTGTCGTGGGTGTGGGCATCGGGGGCACATTCGAGTATGTTGCATTCCTTGCCAAGAAAGCCCTGCTCAGAAATATCGGCCAGCGGCACGCCGACCCGTTCTACGCCGATGTCGAGCAGGAATTGCTCATGAAGATCAATGATCTGGGTATCGGACCCATGGGGCTAGGAGGTAGAATCACGGCCCTGGATGTGTTCATAGAAACGCACCCCCGGCATATCGCTTCCTTCCCGGTCGCGGTCAACATAAACTGCCATGTCGCCCGCCACAAAACAGCGGTCATTTAGAAAGGAGAAATATGAGCGAACCGAAGAGAATTAGCCCGCCTTTGTCAGATGAAGACATTTTGAAACTGAAGATTGGCGATCGGGTACTGATCAGCGGCAAAATCCTTACGGGCCGAGATAGTGCCCACAAACGGCTTTATGAACTGATCCAGAAAGGTGAATCGCTGCCCGTGGATATCAAAGGACAGATCATTTACTACGTGGGTCCAGCGCCGGCCAAACCCGGGCATGTCATCGGTTCTGCAGGACCTACGACATCCTACCGTATGGATCCGTATGCACCGCTACTCATGGAACATGGATTAAAAGGCATGATCGGTAAGGGCGTCCGCTCGAAAACCGTGCGCGACGCGATGAAAAAGCATAAGGCAGTATATTTCGCCGCGACTGGTGGTGCTGGAGCCTTGATCGCAAAAAACATCAATGCGGCCCGCATTATCGCCTACGAAGACCTTGGCCCTGAGGCGATACGCGAACTCGAGGTGACCGATTTTCCGGTTATCGTGGCCAACGATGCGTTCGGCGGCGACCTTTATGAAGAGGGTATGGAAAAATATCGAAGGTAAGCCTTACTTCCTACCCTTTATCTTCACCAGACACACAATAATGCCGCCAAACAACAACAGCGCGGTAATCGCAAACATGAGCCATGCAGAAAAGGGCATTATGTCCTCCTCTTCTTTCTGAAGAGTATCACGGCAACGACTACAAAACACGCGATCACCAACCACCCACCAAGAACCTCAGCGATACGCGCATACCCACCATAGGCAGCTTTTACCCGGTCAATCACGTTCGTGATGAACAATGCACCAACCACAACCGGAGTAAAATACTTGATGCAAAAATCCCACCACTTGCCGATCGTGAAATCCGACTTGCTGTTTGCGTACTCGCGAATTTCATCATGCTTATAGAACCAGCCAACCGCAACACACATCAGGATTCCCACAACCAGAAGCCCGAAATTGTTCATGAAATAATCAACAATATCAAGCCAGAACAATCCGCTCCTGGTAGTGTAGACCAGACCAATGATCCCGGCAACGATGGCGAATCCGATGTTAACATGGAGGCGTTTCAGCTTGAATTTCTCGATCAGACTAGCGGCGCCGGCCTCAACCAGGGAGAACGCCGAATCAATACCCAGGGTCAGAATCATCAGGAAGAACAGTACGCCGAAGATCACCGAACCAAAAGGCAACATCCGGATGATGGTTGGATAGGTAACGAACGCGAGCTGCGGACCGGTCTGCACGACTTCGCTGACCGGCAGGCCGGTCTGGAAAGAATAATACCCCAGCGTAGCGAAGACTGCAAAACCACCGACGAACGCGGTAGCCGCGTCGGCGAGACTGACCAAGAACGCATTGTTCACAACATCAGAGTCTTTGGGCAGGAAACTTGCATAGGTGATCTGCACGCCGAAACCTATTGTCAACGAGAAAAAAACTTGAGAATAGGCATGCAGCCATACGCGGTAGTTCAATAGCGCATTGAAATTAGGTGTCAGGTAGTATCTTAATCCTTCAAGCGCTCCGGGCAGCGTTACTCCCCTTATCACGAACACCAGCAGTATGATCCAGGGTATGATCACGGTGAAGTAGACAACCTTACCGACGGTCTTCACACCTTTCCAGATGGCGCCGACGATCGCGACCCAGGTCAGGATTAGACCAAGGGCGATCATCCACTGTATACTACCCATCTGAAGCGGCGATTCGGACAGCCTCAGGAACTGGTCGAAGAAGAAGCTCTGCGTGTTGTCACCCCAAGCTAAGTTGAACGAATAGCCGAGATAATTGAATGCCCAACCCATGATGACTGCGTAATACGTAGCAATGCCAAACCCGACGAGCAGTGCGAACCAACCAAGAACCTCAAAACCTTTTTTTAGACTGCCCAAGGCCAGGGGAGCACCTCTCCGAAACTTATGTCCTACTGAGTATTCCAGAACCATGAGTGGTATACCTGCGGTCACCAGCGCAACAAGAAAAGGAATCAGAAAAGCTCCTCCCCCGCATTCGTAGCAGATATAGGGAAACCGCCAGATATTGCCCAAGCCTATTGCCGAGCCTATGGAAGCCAAGATAAACGCTGTTCTACTATCCCATCTCTCTCTCATAGAATATTATAGTAATAACCTGTATCATGTCAATTACGTACAACCGCTCTTGACTTGATTATGTTTTATAATAGACTATTGCATGCGCGTAATACTACCAGAGATCAAGGAATTGCTCACCTCACGGAAGAAGACCACGATCAGAAAAGTCGTCGCCTATTTCGAACCGGCTGATATCGCCGAGGTATGGTCGGAATTCACACTCGATGAACGATTGAAGTTATTCAGTATTCTGGATAAGAAATTCGCGGCGGACATATTCGAATTCCTGAATGAAGAAGAAATGATTGAATTGCTGGGCAATCTCCCCACCGCGCGCACCGCCGACATCCTCAATGAGATGTCGCCTGATGACCGTACTGATCTCTTCGCAGTGCTACCCAACGAAGAAGTTGAGAAGTTGATACCATTACTCGAAACTGAGGAACAGACAAGGGCGCGGGAGTTACTTGCTTACAAGGAGAATACAGCCGGCGGGCTGATGACGACAGAATATATCACGGCCTCTGAGGATACCAACATCGCGGCTGTCTTGAGGACCTTCAGGACAAAGGCAAAAGACATCGATTTCATACAGAATATCTACGTGGTTGATAAGGTTAACCGGCTCCAGGGTATCATTCCTCTGAAAGACCTCCTGACGACCAGCCCGCAACGCAAAGTCGAGAAGGTCATGGAAACCCATTTCCCGAGTGTCGGCCTTGATATGGACCAGGAGGATGTCGCTCGCGTATTCGAGAAATACGATATACCGTCGCTCCCCGTACTGGACAAACTGGGACGGATCAAGGGTGTGATCACGGTCGATGACGTGATCGATGTCATCACGGAAGAAGCCAGCGAGGACATCTACCGGTTTGGTGCCTCTGAGGTGACTGACCAATATCTGTCCGCCAGCCCGTTCAATATCGCGCGGAAAAGAGTGATCTGGTTGATTATTCTCGCCCTGGCCGGATTCATCTCCGGTTCGGTATTAGAGCATTACTCGTATCTGCTTTCGAGCATCGTGACCCTCAGTTTCTTCATACCGATCCTTATGAATACGAGCGGCAGCGCCGGAACCCAGGCCGCGACCGTGGTCGTCCGCGGCCTCGCCACTGGTGAAATAAGACTGAGTGATATTTGGCGCGTTGTCCGTAAGGAATTTCTGATCGGCATCTTGATGGGCATCATTGCCGGCACAATCACCGCGCTGCGTGCCCTAGTCCTTCAAGGCGATGCCGCGCTTGGCCTCACCGTAGCCATCGCCATGATCACGGCCATCGTGATCGCCACCTCGATCGGCGGCATGCTGCCAATAATATTCAAGAAGCTGGGTGTCGACCCGGCCCTGATGTCCGGACCATTGATCGCAACTATACTCGACACCACCACCCTGCTCATCTATTTCAATACTACCATCCTTCTGTTGTACAGGTTTCAGTGAAACGCGCGTGTCTGGTAGTCTATTCAACATTTCCCAACATGCGTAGCGCAAAAAAAACCGTTGATGACATGGTCGGTGCAGGAATCATTGCCTGCGGCAACATTTTCAAAATCTTTTCGATCTACCGATGGCAGGGTAAGATTGAAAAGAGTCCGGAGTACGGTGTGCTCATGAAAACAACGCGCAGTAAGTACCGCGCCGTTGAAAAATACATCAAAAAACATCACCCCTACGGGGTCCCGGAAATTGTCGCCTGGCAAATTGAACGGGGCGAGAAAGATTATCTAAAATGGATCAGAGGGGTTACTGAATAACCGCCACCTCGATCTTCAGAAATAAGGGAACTCAGCGACATTCTGATAGGCAAAGAGCAATGTCACCGCGCTATTCTGGATATCGATTGATTCGATATGGACCTTGACATAATTGCCATCCTCGCTTCTCGCCACAACGATGTCCAGAGCACCACATGCTACTTCATTCTGATCAGGCTCTGTCGTGACCGCATTTGTGGTCGGGAAATCCCCTGGCCCGCTATTGGTGAAGAGCGTGCTGCGGGCACCGGTGCCATAAGTGGGGTGGACATCTGGCGACGCAATGTACAGCGTGTCATTCGCCACCCTGACCCACATATCAGCCGCGCTGTCCGGCATCATGGAATCGGCCATGATCAACGCGTCGCCGAACCTGAGCGCGCAGCTATCATTGGCCGGCAGCACCAGATCAGCAAGACGCAGTGTCACCGTATACTCAGGTCTGGTTGATGCACGAAGGAAAGGTATCGTGCTATTGTAATCGCCCACCTTATTATCCGTGTTGGCAGTACGGACTTGAACATAGTATATGCTATCCTGCGGCAGACCATTTATTACATAACTCGTGTCCCGGATGACCTGGCTATTGAACTTGTTCAATTCCTCACCGTCTTCAACCATTAATGTACTCGAGTCAGTATAGGCATAAACATTGTACCCTTGAAAATCGGCATTGTTTTCAATCGTGGGATTCAGTTCCCAGTAAACCGTCACCGTATTTGCACCCATGAAAACTGCAGTAAGCTCTGGCGCCTGAACGCGCAACGCACCATTACAGCCGATGACACATGCTAAGACACAAAAAGACAAGACAAAAAGTCTCTTCATCTATTTCCTCCTTCATTATCCGGGAATTTCATATTTGTAAGGATTATAAGCATCTAAAAATCATTGTCAAGTTGATGCTAAAAAACCAAACATCCCTGCATGCTACTTGAGCGATTTGGCCATTTGCCTGAACTGCTCAAGATCGATTTGCACCAACCGTAATGAGCCGAGAAACTCCAGGAACCCATAAATATCGAGATTCAAGAAATGGTCTTCGATCTGATGCTCCTTTGGCAAATCATAAAAGTATGCGCCGCTTCCAAGTGCGTCTTCAAGACGCCGGATATTTTCACCCAGGACGACTCTCAGCGCATCGACACCCGGCATGGGAAAGCGATCACCATCCAATAGACCGCTGCTCAAGACCATCAACTTACCTTCAACATCCATCGCCTCAACACCCTCGTGGAATAGCGCATCTGCCCAGATAAAACCGTACAGTGCGCCGAAGAGATGCAGGATGTGCGTCTTGCCACCTTCAAGCGCATAGGGGAATTCCAGCAGCTCCAGTTCCGGCACGAAGGCGCGTTTGATCGTCGGCGCCAGAAGGAAATTGTAGGAACCGGCTCCCTTACCCTCAAAAATCTTGGTTACCGCCGATGCATCGCCCGTGCACCGCGCGTATATCTTCTTCTCCTTCTCTATGATCTGGCTGATCTGCCAACACTTGCCGCCCAGCACGAACTTCTCGCGCAAATGGAAAATGCGTCCCACCTGATTACCCAGTGCCGCATTGTAGACGTCGTATTCGCCGAACGAGGTTTCAGCAATATTGGAATGGATCTTTCCCCAATCGATCTTTTTCTCCAGGTCACTCGAATCATAGTATATGCCCGGCCTCGTTTCGACAATCTTATGAGTCTCGTACAGACTCTTGAAGACAGCCTTGACGGTTTCTTCACCGTACACCGGCGAAAAAATGCCGGTCAGGCTCTTCATCGTCGTTCCGATACGCCTGCGTTGATACAAATACGAATATATCTGCTGCGGAATCACTGATAGGGTGGGGTTGTACCGCTTCTCATACAACTGTCCTTGCCGCGCACAATCAAAATAGGTATTGAACAGAAGTCTCTCCCAATCACTGGTGTATACGCCAACCGCGAACAGTCCCCGGGTACGCCGGTTGCCCCGTCCGATCCTCTGCAACAGTGAAGAGACATTGAATGGCGGCCGGTAGAGCACGACACAATCGACCGAACCGATATCTATGCCGAGTTCCAGGGTCGAAGTTGCACACAAGATGGCACGTTCGCTGCTATTCATCATGCGTTCAACTTCCTCCCGTCTTGGTTTGGGCAGACTTGCGTGATGCACATATACCAGATCGGAAAAGGGTGGCTGGTCCAATTTCTGTGAATAGAGTTCGGTGAGACTGCGTGCATTGAAGAAAACGAGTATTTTCTTAAGACGCCGGTTGCTAGCAAGTGCCATCAGGTTATGCACAAAGCCCTTGCCCGGTAATAGTGTATATTCAATCTCACGCGGCGCCTTAAGCAGGCAAACCTTGACGTCAGGAAAATACCGGCTACCAATACCTAAATCATCGATCGTTGCCGAAAGCGCGCAGTACTGCAACCGGTCGTTTATCTTGCGTAACCGGTTCAACAGTATTCTAAGTTGGTCACCGCGCGGCGTGTTGTCGAGCAAATGTATCTCATCAAGGATCACTGCAGCCAGGTCCAGGAATAATTTCGGCCGGCGTGTCAAGAGACTATCAAAAGACTCGGGTGTCGTCAGAAGTATATTTGGCACGTTCTTGGCATTCAGTCGCGGTCGATCCCCGGTTTTCACACCGAGGGTAAGATTGAGATATACTACTGATTGTTCCAGCCTGCGGTATAGATCGTTTACCAGGGCACGGGTTGGTGAGATATACAAGACGCGCAATTTGCCCAGGGCATGATCAAAGCCACCATCGTTGAACAAATTCTGCAGCACCGGAGCGATCACGGCCTCGGTCTTGCCGCTGGCCGCCGGTGATATTATGACCACATTGCTCTTGGCAAGGATCTGTGGGATCGTGAGTTCCTGGATCGCGGTGAGTCTATTGAAATGCCCGAAAAAGGGCATCCAGGTACGCACGAGTGACTGTTTGATATCTTTACTATCCATGACTATGGGGCTCAATCATGTGCTAGCAATGATCAGATGTTCGTAGACATAGCGGTTATGCCCGACCGCCATTTTGCCGGGGTCGGCTGAACCGGAACCAGTCAAATGCCTCGACCGAGAATTTTATGAATTCGCGCAGTTCATTGTAGCTCCTCTTCAACGCGGCGTTGAATATGTTCTCCTTCTGCGACAGCACCAGGGCAAAATCGGGATAAGCACACACATATACATCGTATAGATTGTTATATATCAATTCCAATTCAGGCTTGCTGAATTTTCTCAATATGATGCGTTTGCTGATCATATCGCGCACGCCCTCAAAACCACGCAAGCCGTGAATCGGTGTCGAGGCCAGGATCAACATCAAATGCGGATGTCGGTACGTATAAGGTGTCGGACGCACCCGGTTATGCAGCATGCGGGTTTCCAGCTTCATTAACTCCTCATTTCCAAGCGCCGATTGAATCAGGCCTTCGAGGAAACTAAGCCCCCGGCTGTACTGGGTATACTCCCATATGTGGGTGATGGTTTCTACCTCATCGAGAATGATCACCAGTCCACCGAGCCCGGACCGGTGGGCGAGGAAGCTCAAACCGCTCAGTATGTACGAATAGTAATCGGCCGCGGTTGAGTAGTCATAAAGGGCCGGTATTTTCTGTCCGCCGCGTACCCGGAACGGCGACCGCGGATCAATCGCATACTCCTTGGTTGACTCACCCTCTATCCACTGCCAGAAAACCTCGTTGTTCGAATCGTCTTGTTCCAGAGCAGTCAAGTACCTCAAAACCGGAGTCAAAAAGCAGTGATCCTTGAGATCCTGGCCGGCGGCCGCTCTCAGGAGGTCTCGATACCGGTACTCGACATTCTCTTTGATATACCGCAGGTTGTAGACCAATTCACGATAAACGCGCTTTGGTCGATACAAAGGAGTTTCCTGAACACTGAGCTCGCAATAAGCCGTGACAAAACCATACCTAAGTGACAAGTGATGCAGATATTCCAGAAGATGGGTCTTACCCGAACCGTACCCACCTTCGACCAGAAAGACATCTCCTTTTCCCTGACGCAAACGCTTAAGACCGCCTTCGAGCTCAGAGAGTTCGAAGCCACGACCAAATGTGAAATACTCAATGTCCTGGTGAGGCACAATACCCAGACGGAATGCCTCCAGCAAGCGCTTCGAGGAGATCTGGTCCAGTCTTACCTGCTGGACAGATAGTGGCTTGAACCACTTGGCGGGCAACCACAAGCGCAGTCCACTACGAAACCTTACGCGCAGTTCGGCACCATCCCAACGTGTGTCCTCGACCATCCCTTCACCAAAAATCGGGTGGGCTACGACTTCTTCTTTAGCGGGCATGATTTAGGTCTTAGAAATGAGTTGTTTGCGTGGTTGATAGACTAAACTCAGAATTCCTGACTTTCAACCGCTTCTTTCTCGGCTTCGGTGACCATCTGCACCTTCGAACGGAATATTAGGCGTGCCTCATCTTTCGTGATCTGCCTCGCCTCTTCTTTCAACCGGTGGAAGATCTCGATGATCCCAATAACGAATATTCTCCGGTAGCTGACGTCTAACGCCTGGAATTCCAGTGCCGCGTCGATCATATTCTTAATCGATTCTTGGAGCGGATCCCGATCCAGCTGACAGCCGTACGCAGTCTCAAAGATACCAGCTAGCTTAGTCCCCAGTTCACTCAAGAAATCATTGGCATTGATGCCGATATCCTCCAGGTTTATCTTAACGCCCATCGGATTGATTCTCGTAAAACTTGAGCGGAGCCTCTGCTTCAACGCCTCGTAAACGCCACCGCTCCCTTCCAGGAGCAAATTCTCATCGGGTATTGCGTAGAAGAACATTGCACCGGGTAGACGTGAGTTGCCGCATTCATCAACGAGCTGCCTCAGATTGTCGAGTGCCCGGCGCTTGTCCCGTGCTGACGAAATGCTCATTCCCCGCTCGGCTTCGTCAAATAACAGAAGCAAGCCTGAATAGCCGATACTGCTCACAAACTGGACCAAGCTCCGTAACATCCTGAAGGCATTGCTGCGATCGATACGTTCTGATATGCGGTAGCGCAACCTCAGCTCGCGGGGTACTTCCTCACCCCTGAGCCACTGGACGACTTCGAGGAAACCCTCCTCGTCATCACTGAGAAGATTCACAACCGCGGCCTTGACGGCATTGGTGAAACTCGAGCTCTCAAAATTCTTGATCTGAGCGAGTATATTACCCTTTGCCGAACCACTCACCCACTCCCGCAAGAGAACATCGATGCCGGCATCCCACGGTTTTTCCAAGACGTCTTTCTCGACCGGGACCATTAGGTTTAGCACGATCTTCTTATAGACCAGTTCCAACCGGTCAAACGGACACTCGGTCGGGCTGAGTGTGACGTAACTGGTAACATAGTTGTTACGCCAGCCAAGATTGCGGACCGAATAAAGGAAATGTGTTTTACCGCCACCATAGTTGCCCGTTATCAGCTTAAAGGAAGAAAGGTTGAATCTCAGTATGTCCTTGAGATACTCGTCCTCGATGACCTTCAGGAACTGTTCAACGCCGACGCTGAAATACTCGATCCCGAATTCCGGAGGCGTACCAAAGCTGCCCAGTTTGTGAATAATCGCCTTGGCGAGCCTCGGATCCAGATCTTTCGTATTCATGATGTCTCAGGTCTACTCGTGCGGTGATTCAAAGGAAATATACTCGTAATGCGTGCCTTCGCCTTCTTCATTGTCTGGAATCCACAGCGAACGTAATTTGTCTATTGTGGAGTCGAAAGTCGCAACATGGAGGTGCAAGCCGCGGGCGTCAATATCCGCAAGCTTCAAACGGTACAGCATATAACTCAACTTCAGACGCGAGTATTCCCGGTAATGTCCCCGGCTGGGATCGACATTGAACCTCTTCGGCTGTATCAAGAAAACATACTCTTTCAACACCTCGGTGATGCGTACCTTTTCGCCAGCAGGCTTCCCGAACAGTCTCAGGCAACGCTGGTAGGCAGCATACAGATCATCAGACACCTTCTGCGCATCAAAATGCTCATCCTTCATGTCTTTTTCGCATTGCCGTACAATATCACAGACAGCCTGAGGCTGGAGCGGTATTTTAGATTTCAGCTTCTCTACTTCCGGGCCGTAGAACAGTATTGCCTCACCGAATTCGAAGTTCAGCTTGAGTGTGAAGAGCCCGATTCGAACATGCTCTTCAACTGCTGGCCGAGCTGAAAGCGAAAATCATCCTTGAGCTTGTTTGTCATCGCCTTTTCACTCTCTATCCACGCATTCAGCTCTTGGGGTACTGCATTTCCAGGAATCTGAGCAGCAACCTTTTCGATTTCGGCGATCTTTTTTTCGAGCAAGTAAGCGTTTTCTACAGCCTCTGCGGAAATCTTCTCATACGCCTGAAGCGATTTCACCAACTTGTTGGAATGCTTAATGGAAGTTTTGATGCAATCGATTATTTCTCTTACATCTGACACATTCCATTATAGTCTAAAGATGCTATGTGTCAAGCGCGCCTTAGGCGAGTGTTATATTTCTTACAAGAAACTCGGTGTGTCTGGAATGGCGCTGAATTCTATTGCCTTGTTGTATTAATACTCTATTCCAATACGACTACCTTTTGGCTCGCTGATACATTACCGTCCTGGATCCTAATGAAGTATACACCTCTGGACACAGTACGGCCAGCTTGGTCTTTACGGTCCCAGAAGGCTGACCCTTGTGAATTATGTAAGTACATGTCATTCAGGTCACGAATCAACGCGCCGTCTGCACCGTATACACTCACCTTAACTTCATCGCCGATACACGGGAAATGGATCCAGGCATTACCCCTTACCGGGTTCGGTATGCACCGCACTTCAGCGACCGCAGCATCACGCTCACACGTATTGTAGATCACCCGTACTTCTTCAAGACAGGGCAGGTAGCATGGGTGTACGAATGCCAGACGAGCCTTATATTGAATATAGCGTGCATTGTATGCATCCGGAATCGTAGCGCCATTGGCAACTGGAATCCAATCCAGCCAGGAATCATCCAAAACAGGCGTATCGCCAGTTCTAATCCAGAATAGTATTGATGAACCACCGGGCAGCGAGGCGTCCCATTCGATCATCCCCCAATCAGTCATCGACCCTGCATCGAAGACCGATGAAATATAGTCCTCGTAATATTCACGGTTGTAGACGTTCCCGATCTCTCTGAAGCGACCATGATGATCTCTGAAAGTCGGCAACTGATATTGTGGCATGTAGCCAGGGCCCATCAGTATATAGCTCGGCTCGGGTGGGTATGCATAATTGTGGACCATTACATCGAGATGTCCATCATTATTGTAATCAGCTGCTAATATACCACTCGCATCAACGGGTATCCCGATCTCAGTCTTATCTTGTTCTGAATAACCTGCAGCGTTACCCCAGTAGACCACGGGTTTTGCCTGTACTCCGTATCCTCTTGCACAGGTAATATCCAAATACCCGTCCGTGTTCATATCAGCAATGGTCGTACCGCCATAACAAGGTCCTGGGTTCAGTACTTTC
>JASFEK010000039.1:0-12968 GCA_050124875.1 Caldifarciminota bacterium
GGACGATCGATGGATTCAAGGCGATTGCTTTCTTCACGGCTTCAATACTTTCCTGCGCGCGGCCTTTCTCGCTCAGGGCAAAGCCCAGCAGGAAATAGGCCTCGGCCGATGCGTCGTCCAAGCTCAGTGCTTCCTGGAGGTTCTTAATGGCCATGTCCACGACACCCTTACGCAAGTAGATCTCCCCCAGTGTTCGATATACCTCATGGGTTATCTTTATCGCCAGCGCCTGATTCATCTCATCGAGCGCATCATCGTACTTGCCAAGATGCTTGAGCGTATTGCCTAGACCAAAATGAGCGTCATATGAATCGGGGGTGGCGTCGAGAACCTTTTTGTAATACACAATAGCATGCGAATGCTTGTCTAGCTTCACATACGTGTTGGCAAGCTCAAGTATCTGCTGCTCGTTGTGAGGGTCCTGCTCGATACTCCGCGAAAGCTGTTCAACCTTTTCCTCTAATTTCCCTGTCTTTCTCAATATTATTTCCAGATTGTTACGCGCCAGGACGAAATTCGGGTTCAGTTCCAAGGCTTTTTCCAATTCCTCGATCGCTTCCTGATACAGGCCTTTGTTGTAGTAGACGATCGCCAGGTTGTTATGCGCTCCAGGGTCGGCCTGGGGGATGCGCTCGGCGAAGCTGCTCAGCACCTTCTGTTCTTCGGGCGAGATCATGATGCAACTGCCTTTCTATGGACAAACCGTATGGCGTCGGGTGCCGTGATACGCATAACTTGAGGATACGAACCATATTTCATATAGCATATTTTACCAAATTTGCTTAATATGTCAAGAAAATCTTGTTCCAACACGCTTTCTTGCCGATTATTTTGCATTAAGGAACGGGATGAGGTAGGCAATATGCCAGGGCGCAGAATCGAACTGCGGACACCCGGATTTTCAGTCCGGTGCTCTACCAACTGAGCTACCCTGGCTCGATGGTTCATTCTACACAAAAATCCGATTCTGTCAAGATAACGGGCAGCGAGCTGTTTCGCTCATGAATGCGTATCAAGACCGTAAATGGATTCAGCTTGGACGTATATGATATTCGTGGAGGGGACGTGTTACAAGGGAATGCCGCTGCGCGAACCTTATCGCTTCCACCTCGGCTTCGGCTGATGTGAGCGCCGTGATGAACGGAATGCCCATTTCGACTGCCAGCCGCCTCATCATGTAGCCATCACGCTTTGCACTATGCGTCATACTCGGTGTATTAATGACCAAATCTATCCTGCGCTGGCGCATAAGATCGAGGGCATTGGGAGTTTTGTGTTCGCTGATCCGGTACACAGTATCGACGACAATCCCCTCACGTCTGAGAAAATCCGCCGTCCCCCGCGTCGCCACAACCCTAAAACCCAGATCGACCAGTGACTTGACAAGACCCGACACCTTTGGCTTGTCGTCATCACGCACTGTGATATACACGGTACCCTTTTTACTAAACCTTTCATCACTCATGATCGCCTTGAAATAGGCAGCTCCGAATGTACGGTCAATTGCCATGATCTCGCCCGTCGATTTCATCTCCGGCCCCAGGATTGGATCTACTCCGATCAGCTTCTGAAACGGGAATACAGGACCCTTCACAGAAACGAAACGGCGTTTGGTCAAGTTCGGCAGGTGACGGGATTGTTTGAGATCCTTGATAGTATGACCGATCAAGATCAAAGTCGCCAACTTGGCAAGCGGTATACCGATCGTCTTGGAGACGTAGGGGATGGTTCTTGATGCCCGCGGATTTGCCTCGAGCACGTATATCTCGCCATTTCGAACCGCAAATTGTATGTTCAGGAGACCCCTTGTCTTCAAGGAGAGGGCAATATTCTTCGTCATCATTTCTATGTTGCGAACCGTATTCTCCTTTAATGTCCTCGGCGGAATCACGCAATATGAATCACCTGAATGTACTCCGGCTTGTTCAATGTGCTCCATGACGCCGCCGATGAAGACCTCATTTCCATCACATATTGCATCAACATCAACCTCTGTGGCATTCGCAATATATTTATCGACCAGGACCGGATGCTTTTTGGAAACCCGCACCGCGGCATCCATGTACTGCTCTAGCCCTCGTTCCTCATAGACAATCTCCATGGCGCGACCGCCCAGTACGTAGCTGGGTCGAACGATGACCGGATAGCCAATTGAGGCAGCAACCGCCTTGACATCACTGAAAGTATGTCCTGTACCGAAGGGCGGTTGCCGTATGTTCATGTTCTTTAGCAAAGAGGAGAATTGCTCCCGGTCTTCTGCCCGGTGAATGTCGGCAGATTGGGTTCCCAAAATATCGATATCCAATTCGCCTTTCTGTATCAACTCGGTAAGGGGTAAAGCCAGATTGATCGAAGTCTGGCCTCCGAATTGCAGTACAATACCACCCGGGTTTTCTCTTTCGATAACATTGCGTACATCCTCGACCACAAGCGGCTCAAAATAGAGGCGGCTCGACACATCGAAATCGGTTGAGACGGTTTCCGGGTTGTTATTCATCATAATCGCCTCATACCCAGCCTCTCTCAACGCGAGCGCGGCGTGCACACAGCAATAATCAAACTCAATGCCTTGCCCAATGCGAATCGGACCCGAGCCGATGATCAACACTCGCTTCATGCTTTTCGGGCGACTCTTTAGCCGCGATTGTGCCGTATAGGTCGAATAGTAATAAGGCGTAGCAGCTTCGAATTCACCGGCGCAGGTGTCGACCATATTGAAATTAGCAATGAGCCCTAAGGATTTCCGTTGCTTTCTTATTTCTTCGGATGGCTGCTTGGTGAGGTGCGCGATTTCCTCATCGGCGTAGCCTAGTTTTTTGGCTTCTAATAGCAAGTCAGCATCTAAGGATTCTTTTCTAAGGCGCTTCTCGATACCCACGATATTGGCGATCTTAACGATGAAAAAAGGATCAACGCTGCTGAGTTGAGCGACCTTCTTGACCGAATAGCCCCGGCGCAAAGCCTCGGCAATACAAAAGAGCAACCGGTCGGTTGGTTCTTCCAGCTGTCGGATCAACTCATGTTCCTTTATGACTTCTGGTTCAAATCCAAATTGACCTATTTCCAGTGAACGTATCGCCTTGAGCATGGATTCCTCGATCGTGCTGCCGATCGCCATTGCTTCACCGGTCGATTTCATCTGCGTTGTTATCCGCCTGTCTACGGTGGCGAATTTGTCAAATGGCCAGCGCGGTATCTTCGCAACCACGTAGTCCAGTGCCGGTTCAAATGCTGCGGTGGTCTTTTTTGTAACCGCGTTAGGTATTTCGTCCAGATTCATACCCACCGCGATCTTGGCACTTACCCGGGCAATTGGATAGCCAGTGGCTTTGGACGCTAGCGCGGATGAACGTGATACCCTAGGGTTGACCTCGATAACGCGATATGCCCAGCGCTTTGGATCGACGGCGAATTGAATATTGCAACCGCCGCAAATCTTCAATGCTCTAATGATCTTCAGACTCACGCTGCGCAAGATTTGGTTCTCACGGTCGGTGAGGGTCTGAACCGGCGCGAACACAATGCTCTCGCCGGTATGGACACCCATCGGGTTCAGATTCTCCATGCTGCATATCGTAATACAGTTGTCATTGCCGTCGCGCATAACCTCATATTCGAATTCTTTCCAGCCGAGCACGCTCTCCTCGATCAACACCTGGCCGATCTGGCTCTGTCGAATGCCCGCCCCGGCGATTTCTTGAAGCTCTTGCCAGTCATAGGCAACACCGCTTCCTGTGCCGCCTAGCGTATAAGCCGGCCGGACCAGTACTGGATAGGTCATTGCCTGCATGGCTTGACGAATTTCTTCGATACTGTGACAGGCTACGCTCTTGGGGATTGGTTCTTCGAGACGTGCCATTAGATTGCGAAAGCTGTCACGGTTCTCAGCTGCTTCGATCGTCTCCCGGTTGGAACCAAGGAGTTCAACATCATATCGGTCGAGAATTCCTGCCCTCGCCAGACAAAACGAGAGGTTCAATCCGGTCTGCCCGCCGAAACCTGGGAGCAAACCTTCTGGCCTTTCCATCTCGATTATCTTAGCGAGCGTCTCCACATTCAAGGGCTCGATATACACAATATCTGCGATCTGAGAATCAGTCTGGATCGTTGCCGGGTTGCTATTCACGACCACGGTCTTGTATCCTTCTTCACGTAATGAACGGCTTGCCTGCGAACCCGAGAAATCAAATTCGGCAGCCTGACCAATGATGATCGGTCCGGAACCGATGATCATTAGCTTCTTGATATCCCTACGCTTAGGCATTCAGAAAATCCCGGAAAAGATAGGTCGTATCATAGGGACCTGGACCGGCCTCTGGATGGAACTGCACTGAGGAAACAGGCAGTGTCTTGTGACGGACACCTTCAATCGTGTGATCATTCACGTTCACCCAGGACACCTCTATTTCAGGCATGTTCTTTTCCATAATTGCATAACCATGGTTCTGGGATGTTATATAGATCTTGTTGCTCAAAATATTCTTCACCCCGTGATTACTGCCGCGATGCCCGAATTTCATCTTGTAGGTTCTGAAACCGAGTGCAATACTGAGGATCTGATTGCCCAGACAGATACCAAGGATTGGATATGTATCTAGAATACCTTTGATCGTTTTCACGGTGGTCCCCACGATTTCCGGGTGCTCAGGATTACCCGGCCCGTTGGATATCACGACCCCGTCAGGCCGGAATTCGTGGATCGTTTTCTGGTCCGTATTGTAGGGGACTTGAATGACTGTCGCGTAACGCAGGAGGTTGCTTATGATACTCTTTTTCACACCACAATCGATCAGGACTACCCTCTTCTTACTGCGGCTCGTGTGTATGATCACCCTATCGCACGAAACACGCGCAACAAGATTATCTCTATCAGGATGCCGGGTCTTCTGTATCTTCTCGACAAATCCTTCAATGCTTCCGTGTTGCCTACCCCTAAGCAACAGACCTTTCATGGTACCATGATCTCTGATCTTCAACGTCAGGGCGCGCGTATCCATCCCATAAAGACAAGGCAACTGCACAGTTTTCAAGAATCGACCAAAGCGCACGCCCCGGTTTGAAAAAAAATAGGGCTCCTTCACAATGAGCCCCCGGATCTGAGTCTTATCTGACTCGAAGTGCTTCTTGTGGAATCCGTAATTGCCGATAAGCGGATAGGTCATGACCAGGATCTGCCCGGCATACGAAGGGTCAGTGAATGCCTCCTCATAGCCGGTCATTGAGGTATTGAACACAACCTCACCAAACACTTCCCGGTCAATAAAAAAACCCCTGCCTTTGAAGACTGTTCCATCCTCAAGGACAAGGATTGCATCGTGCATTCTAGAGTAAAAGGATACACATATATGAATACTTGTCAATAGGTAATGTGTGGACGGGTTAATATGAAAACGTATTCGCATACGAATACGCAACACGAGGCAAGCTCATATTTCGAGCATAGAAGGCGAAGCCGACTGCGTCGAGAAGTTCAAATGAATACGTTCTCGACAAGCTCGAACAGTAATGTTTTGCTATTCTTCGCGTAAAGCCGCCACGAGACAGGGACCGTGGAATCGAGAAATAGGGTCACACAATTACGAATCACGTTTGTTAAGCTAAAGCACAATTTACACAAATGTATTTCGTCAATCGTATCCGTGACAGAATTAAAGACGGGATCTTCCACGAATACGCAACACGAAGCAAGCTTATTCTTCGAGCAAAGGAGGCGAAGCCGACTGCGTCGAGAAGTTAGAGTAAAAGACCGTATTCGTCGTTCGTAAATCGTATTCGTATACAAATACCTAACGGGTTCTTTCACGAAAACGAAATGCAAATACGATAAACGGTTCTTCAGGCATTAGTGTAATTGACAATCTATTGGATTATTGTATAATTTTCTGAAAAGGAGGTCGTATATGTCGTGGCAAGGTGAGTTGAAAAAAATCGACGATTTCCGACACAAAATTCCGCGCGAGTACAAGACCGGGATGAAGACCGACGGCATCATCTATGCCTCGGAAAAAATGCTTCCGCAAATCACTTCTGACAACGCGCCCGAACAGGTCGCAAACGTTGCCACCCTGCCGGGCATTGTCGGATGTGCGATGGCCATGCCAGATATACACTGGGGTTATGGCTTTCCGATCGGGGGTGTGGCTGCCTTCGATATTGAGAAAGGTATCATCTCACCGGGTGGCGTCGGCTATGACATCAACTGCGGTGTACGATTGCTCCGTACGGATCTTACGGAGGATGACGTCAAAGACAAAATCAAAGCCCTCATCCGCTCGATATTCGACAACGTACCTTCCGGAGTCGGCTCAAAAGGCAAGATCCGCATTGACGAACGCGAAGTAAAGGAAGTCCTGGTCAATGGCGCACAGTGGGCATTGAAAAAGGGTTTTGGCTGGCAGGAAGACATCGAACATATCGAGGCGCGCGGTGCTTTATCCGGGGCTAATCCAGACAAGGTCTCCAAGCGTGCTCTCCAGAGAGGACGGCCTCAACTGGGCACGCTCGGCGCGGGCAATCATTTCCTCGAGATACAGGTCGTCGAAGACATCTATGACCGGGATGCGGCAAAAATCATGGGCATCGATGACGTCGGCCAGATAACCGTGATGATACATACTGGTTCCCGCGGATTGGGTTATCAAGTGTGCGATGACAATGTCAAGAGCCTCGGCCGGACCACCCAGAAATACGGGATTCAGATTCCGGACCGCCAGCTGGCCTGCGCGCCCATAACATCGCCCGAGGGGAAATCATACTTTGCGCAGATGGCGTGCGCGGCCAATTATGCCTGGGCAAACCGGCAATGCATCATGCATTGGATAAGAGAATCCTTCGAATCAGTAATGGGTAAGAAAGCCGAGGCACTCGGTATGCAGCTCATCTATGACGTAGCGCACAATATTGCCAAGTTTGAAACCCACAAACTAGGTGAAGAGACGAAGAAGCTGTGCATACACCGCAAGGGTGCGACCCGGGCATTTGCCGCGGGGCACGAAGAAGTGCCGGACAAATACAAGCAGATCGGCCAGCCCGTGCTGATACCAGGCGACATGGGCACCCATTCCTATCTACTACTCGGTACTGACCTGGCAATGAGGGAAACCTTTGGCTCGACCTGCCACGGTGCCGGGCGCGTCATGTCCCGTACCAAGGCTCTTTCCAGAACGCGCGGCCGGAGTATAGAAAAAGAACTTGCCCAGAAAGGGATATTCGTACTCTCGGCGAGCGACGAGGTACTACGCGAAGAGGTCCCAGAAGCCTACAAGGATATCAACACGGTCGTTGATGCTGTGCACAAAGCCGGCATATCGCGCAAAGTAGCCCGCATGAGACCCATTGGCGTGGTCAAGGGATGATCAACGTCGTTCGGAGAAATCGCGAACCGAACTCTTGAGCTGTTCTTGATATTCAATCCTTAAAGGATGAACAAAAAACTAAAGAAAAAGATCGAGCAAGCCCCCCTCTTTCCCGGTGTGTATCTTTTCAAGGATCAAAAGAACAAGATCATCTATATTGGCAAGGCGTCAAACCTCAAGAAACGGCTCACTTCTTACCTGAACTCATCAATTGCCAGTCAGGCTGCTGATGTTGATACGATCGTCACGAATTCCGACGTCGAGGCCCTGACCCTCGAGGAATCGCTTATCAAGCTGCACAAGCCGAAGTACAACATCCGATTGAAAGATGACAAGAAATTTCCTTATCTTAAGGTAACAGTACAGGAAGCATTCCCGCGCATTCTATTCACGCGCGATCTAAAAGAAGATGGTTCGCTCATCTTTGGACCGTACACAAATGCAAAGGCGCTGCGCAGGACCCGGGATGCCCTGTGCCGTATCTTCAAGCTGGTCTCATGCACTAAGGATCTTTCCAGGAAATACACAAGGCCGTGCCTCGAATACCATCTGGGGAAATGCAGTGCGCCGTGCACCCAGAGCATCACTAAAGCAGATTATCAGAATCTCGTCGACAAGGGCATCAAGTTCCTGCGCGGCAGTTCAGACGAACTCGAAAAAGCGATAGAAAAGCATATGTGGCAATACGCAGAGCGCGAGAATTTCGAGGCGGCCAAGACATTGCGCGACCAGCTCTTGGCGATCCGCAAGATTTCCCAGCGCCAGCAGATCGTGACTGAAGATAATATCAGCCGCGATGTCATTGGAACAGCACGCACCCGTTTCCGCTGCATCGCGTGCCTTTTCAGGATACGCGACAACCGCCTCTTTTCCAAAGAAATATATGATCTCAAGATCAACCCCTCGAGCCGTGACGAGGAAATATCGAGCGCATTCATCAGGCTGATCTACACTCACATATCTTTTCTGCCCCGGCAGATCGTCATCACGGCCAAGCCCACGGACTGGGACATTCAAGAAAGATGGTTCCGTAGCAAGGGTTTCCGGGTACAGATGGTGAACAGACCAAAGGGGGTGGTCAAGAACCTCCTGGGTTGGGCAACAAAGAACGCTGAGAGCGAAATCTCGATGCGCCTGTCAAAGCAGCGGGTCTCTCCCGTGCTCATCGAGATACAGGAAAGGCTGCATCTGAACAAACCGCCCCATTGGATCGAAGGGTTCGATGTTTCCAATTTGGGCGACAAATTCGCGGTTGGGTCCTCAGTAGCCTTTAAGGATGGCAAACCTTACAAGCAGTACTACCGGAGATATCGCATCCGCAGGATCGCTGGCCAGGATGACTATGCCATGATGCGGCAGATTGTGAACCGGCGGCTCAAGGACTTGAAACAAAGGAAAAGTAAACCAGGACTCCTGCTCATCGACGGCGGCAAAGGCCAGCTCAGCTCTGCCCTCCGCGTCATCAAGGAACTGGATACCGACATTCCCACGTTTGCCCTGGCTAAGCGCAATGATGAACTCTACGATGCAGGTGGAAATATCATTTCGATACCCCAGACCGCCAAGGGGTTCTATCTGCTTAAGCGGCTGCGCGACGAAGCGCATCGCTTCGCGATCAGCTATCACCGCAAGTTGCGCGGCAAACAGGTTCGAAAGTCTGTTCTGGACCGTATCGCAGGTATAGGGAAAACGCGGAAACTCAGGATTTTGAAATACTTTGGCAGCATCGAGGCTTTGCGCAAGGCAAGCGAAACAGAAATCGCCAAAGCACCAGGCATCGGGCCGCACACTGCGAAACGTATCTACGAAGCACTACACACCTGACGACAGAATTCGAAATCCTAAATTCGAAACTCGAGACAAATACGAAATTCAAAGCACGAATGAACAGAAACAGATAATTAAGATCCAGTGAATACCTGGTAGTAAATCAGGATACCAGAAGATCAGCGGGCAGGACATCAGAGTATCAGAAACCAGACCAGATGAAGCACTCTAGCCATCCGGCACAGCAAAAGTGCAAAAGTACATGCCTGTCCCCAACCCCCAACTGCATCGTTGACATGAGATATACAGCACGTATATTTTACCGAATAGCTTCTGTGGAAATCATTTCACATAGAGCTTGTAGTCGGAGGATCTATGAAGTATATGAACATATGTATCACTGGTTTTCTTGCCCTATTCTGCACAGCCAAAGCGACAACTTGGTACGTCCATCCTGATTCCATACTCAATTCAATTCAAACTGCCCTGTGGCAGTGCGCTACCAATGACACAATACTCGTCGGTGCGGGTATATACCATGAGAATCTGAGCTGGCCCCTTTGTCAAGGGATTGACCTCATCAGTGAGCATGGTGCGGACACGACGGTCATTGACGGCGATAGCAGCGGGACTGTCATCACTATGATCACAAACACCGATTCAACAACGCTCATCAACGGGTTCACAGTAACGAATGGTTTTGCCACAGACGGTGGCGGACTCCGCCTGGCGAATTCAAATCCCATATTGTCCGAGATGATAATCTCTAACAATACGGCAAGTGAAGGTGGCGGTATCTACTGCCATAATTCAAGACCACAATTGCTGAATACTACCATAACATGGAACCTGGCCAAACCCAGCAGCAGCTCGGGAACCGGCAGTGGCGGTGGAATTTATTGCACTGGCAACTCCGATCTACATCTGACCGATATTGCGCTCACCTTCAACACAGCTGAGCCCGGTGCGTTAGGCGGGGATGGCAGGGGTGGCGGTATATGCTGTAATAACTCAAGCCTGAATTTAACCAATGTGACGATATCAGACAACACTGCCGAAGGATTCAATGCGCTTGGATGCGGCGGTGATGGCAGCGGTGGAGGCATTTACTGCTGCAACAATTCCAATCTCATGTTGAATGATGTTATGGTGAACGACAATTGGGCAATGCACACCGGGTGTCATGGCGTCACAAGAGGCGGTGGCATATACTGTAATAACTCTGTCCTGAGTTTACTGAATTCTACGTTGTCGCGAAATACCACAGTGGCAGTCTGGCAAGCAAGTGCTGAAGGAGGCGGCATATATTGCGAAGGTTCAAACTTGAGTCTGCTAAACGTCATGATATCCGAGAACACTGCCGAAGTTCTTCTCGTGATCATTGCTTTCGGCGGTGGAATCAGCTGTAACAATTCCAGCCTTGACTTGAGAAACTGCATCATTAGTGGTAATAGCTCAGAGGACGGTGGTGGCGGCATGCATTGTAATAACTGCAGTCCCTATATTGAGAATGTTACGATGAGTGACAACACCGCAGTCAGCGGTGGTGCCGTTTATTGCGGTAATCCAGACCCTGCATCTCCAATCATACTGAATTGCATTCTATGGAATAATATGCCGCAAGAGATATACATCTATTCGGGTTCCATCACTTCAACCTACTCTGATATTCAAGGCGGATGGCCGGGAACTGGTAACATAAATGCAGACCCGATGTTCACAAACGGCCCTTTGAGCAACTACCATCTCTCGACGGGTTCGCCGTGTATTGATGCCGGGAATCCTGCTACTCAGTACAATGACCCCGAAGACCCGCTGAATCCTGGTTATGCTCTCTGGCCGGCCTTGGGGACCCTGAGAAACGACATGGGAGCATACGGAGGCCCAAGTGCACTCGGCTGGACAGGCATTGAAGAATACGATCAACCGAAAAAGCAGCTGATTTCTCACGCTGTACAGATCTATCCGAATCCCTTCCGAAATACTGCAAAAATAAGATTCTCGATACAGAACTCGAACATAAGAATCTACGATGCCAGCGGCCGCATGGTCAAATCCTTCAATCTAGGATCAAGCATCCACAATCAAGAATCTGAAGTTATATGGGACGGCACGGATCAATTGAATCGCAGGTTGCCGAGCGGGGTCTATTTCGTGAATTTCTCGACAGAAAAACAATCAGAAACGAGGAAGGTGCTGCTGGTCAGATAATAGGTTTAGTAGTTGGTAGAAGAGTTTCCTCTCCCCCAAGGAAGGAGATTAGAAAGAACTCATCCTCTCCCGTTAAGGGAGAGGATGAGGATTAGAAACAACCATGCGGCCCTTCGGTACTTACGACTTTCGAAGGTACTATTGTACCTCATGTGCCATGGTGAATATCGATGTCGGGTCGAGGAATACACTCCACGATTGCATGAATTCCTTACCGGCATCAGTCCCGAGGAAACTCACCATCGCGCCTAGATCAGATACCTCCAGCTTAGCTATGTACTGATAAGGCGAATCCTTAGGTAATTCGCCCTCGGGCGCAGAAACGGCTGGAGCAAGGACTTTCTCTACTTTCCAGGTCTGAAAACCTGTGCACCACGGCGCACCCCTGATCCCTGGAAGCTTCGTCTTGGTGAGATAATCACCATATTTCTCATGGTCTGCATCTTTCTTCAGATTGTATACACAAAAGAGTGTCGGCACACTACACCTCCTTTCTGCGTGGTTATGATTTCTTACATTCTAGGGCTGTATTGTAACTCTTTTGGTTCATATCACACTTCTCCAGAACCATTGCTCTGCACAATTATATGTATACATACTACAGAGTCAAGCCATATGGCCTACAAGATCAAGCCTCGCCGACCCCAACCGTGATTATCTTTTTGCACATAACGGAGATTGCTTCGTCGTCCGCCTAGGGCAAACTCCTCGCAATGACGACGGAGTGAAACGTACGGAGATTGCTTCGTCGTCCACCTAGGGCAAACTCCTCGCAATGACGACGGAGTGAAACGTACAGAGATTGCTTCGTCCGCCTAGGGCAAACTCCTCGCAATGACGGAACTACGGGATAATCAATGAGTCGAAGACTCAGAGTTTCTTGACTCGAACCTTGTTTATTTTTCTTCGGGTTGCTTCAACTACGGTGAATAGGAAATTTCTGTACTGGATCTCCTCCCCTACCTTGGGTATGCGGTCAGCGTACTTGATGATCAAGCCACCCACCGTGGAAACATCATCTTCATCTATGGCGATGCCGAATTTCTCACAAAAATCATCCAGTTCCATCCTGGTGTTCAGGTAGAACTCATTCTCGGATATCTTTTCCACCAGCGGCTTTTTCTTCTTATCGAATTCATCCTCGATATCGCCCACGATCTCCTCGATCAGGTCCTCAACCGTGATTATCCCGGAAACGCCACCAAATTCGTCGATCACGATCCCGAGCGATAACTTTAATCGCTGCAACTCCAAAAATACGTTCAGCGCCGGCTTATCCTCATACACAAAATGGGGAAGCCTCACGAACTCGACTACCGGGTAATCATGGTATTTATTCCAGAATGAAATAATATCCTTGATATATAGCGTACCGACTATCTGATCCAGATGCTCAAGGTATACTGGATACCGGGAATAATGGTATTTCTGGTACATCGCAACAGCCTCATGCAGTTGCGTGTCGTAGGCAAGTGCCACGACCTCGTTTTTCGGAACCATGACCTTATTGACTTCCTTCTCCCTGATCTCCAGTATCTCGCCGATCATCTTTTTCTCAGGGGGCGAAAGTTTATTCAGGTCGATGATATTTCTTTTTGTATCCAAATTTTGTGTTATGTTTTACTTATTGAAATC
>JASFEK010000040.1:0-12906 GCA_050124875.1 Caldifarciminota bacterium
GCATGAAATTCGGGAGCGTGCTGTTCAAGCTGCGGGAGGTGAATTATTAAGAGATTCGCAGTCATCCTTGCTGGTGGTCGAGGTGAGCGGTTCTGGCCGTTGAGCCAGCCCGATTTCCCGAAACAGTTTCTCACGATTTTCGAAAATAAGCCATTGTTGGTACAGACTTTGCAGCGGATTCGGCGTCATTTCAGGAAAGACCAGCGCCTGTTGATAATTCCCAAGGAATTAAAGAAACTGACCTTGAAATACGTCGGGCGTGAGAATATCGTTGTGGAACCATCGCGCCGCAATACGGCGCCGGCTATTTGCCTGGCGGCAATGGTCTTGCGCCGGAAATTCGGGGATGGGGTGATGCACGTGATGCCGGCGGACCACCTGATCAGACCGGCCGCTGCGTTTGTCAGTGCCTTGAGCTATGGCCAGAGGCTGGCCGAACAAGGCCATCTCGTGACCTACGGTGTAAAACCAGTTCGTCCGGAGACCGGTTATGGGTACATAAGGCTCGGGGGACGGATCGGCGAGTACCGTAAGAATGAGGCCTTCAGGGCAGACGGTTTCCGCGAGAAGCCGAATGTGGTAACCGCGAAGAGGTATGTTCGAAGCAAGCGTTATCTATGGAATAGCGGTATATTTTCCTTTTCCATTGATACGATTCTCAGCGAGTTGAAGAGATTCGTTCCTCCGGTCTACACCGGTGTGGAGCGTTTCGTCGCACAGCGCAAGCTTGCTTACTTCAGACGCGTCCCCGATATTTCCATTGACTACGGGGTGATGGAGAAGAGTAGTCGCCTCTGCGTTGTCCAGGGGAGGTTCGAATGGGATGATGTCGGTTCTTGGCTCGCTCTGGAACGCTGTTTTCCGACTGACAAGGATAAAAACATCAGGCTGGGTGATGTCCGTGGTATTGGTATCAAAAATTCTATTATGTATAGCCGAGAGGTTCCGCTGCGCGCTTACGATGTCGAAGGATTGATCGTCGTTGTGAGCCAGCAGGGTGTGCTGGTGTGCAAGAAGGACCGCGCGCAAGAACTGAAGAAATTATTGAAATGATTGTTCAGCAAAGGGGGTAGTGATGAGGAAGTCATTATTGATCGGGTGCGCGTTGTTGTTCGTATTTTGTGCACCAAAAAAGACAGTTATTGAAACCGAGGGTTTGGAAGAAGTTGTTGTTTTTGAAGAGGAAGAACCAACGCCGACCGTGAGCGAGGAACCAATCCTACCGGTTGAAGAAGAACCTTTGCTTCCACCGCCGCCGGTGGAGGTCGCAGAGGAACCGGCTATGGCCGAAGAGGAAATCGTGCTGATACCGCCGCCGACCGTTGAGGAACCCACGGTACCGGAAACATCGGTGGCTGAGCCGTATGTGCCGCCACAACCAGAGAGCCCGGTCATGGCGCCCCAGAAGGTGTATGGTTTCAGAGTGCAGATATTCGCATCGTCAACCGAGGAGAATGCCGGGAACGTCGCATCAGATGCTCGTGAGGTCTTCGATGACCGGGTTTATGTTGAATACGTCGCTCCGTACTATAAGGTGCGGGTTGGTGATTACCTCACCCACGAGGAGGTCGAGCCGCTGAAGAACAAGGCGTTGAGTTTGGGATACCGCGGTGCCTTCATTGTTGAGACAATGGTAACACCGTAGCCGCTGGAAAGATTCAGCGGTTTGGCAGTTGTCCTCTTGAGTAATAATTGGTAAGAAAACCAGCAAAATCCCATATCGTCCTGGCGACGAGGAATGCACACAAGGTTGTCGAGATCGAAAGAATCATTGGCGATCTCGTAGATACCCGGATGATGACTGATTTCGTCCAGGTCGATATTCCTGAATGTGGCAGAACATTGCTGGAAAACAGCCTGGCTAAAGCGGCTTTTGCCTACCGCTTGTGTGGAAAACCGTGTTTGGCCGATGATTCCGGTCTGTTTGTAGATAGCCTTAACGGAGAACCTGGAATCTACTCTGCCCGGTACGGAAAGGATGACGGAGAGCGTATCGCGCGGTTGCTCGCGGAGATGAAGGAAGAAAGAAAGCGTGCCGCAGCATTTCGGGTTGTCTTTGTATACTACTATGCCGATGGTAAATACGAGGCTTTTGAAGGTAAGTGCGCGGGACGGATAGCACTTCGTGCGCGCGGTTCAGCGGGTTTTGGTTATGACCCGGTTTTCATCCCGAAAGGATACAAAAAAACGTTTGCTGAGTTGGGGGCGTCAGTAAAGAACCGGATCAGCCACCGGGCCGACGCGCTCAGGAAGTTCCGGAAGTTCCTGAGCGCTAGCCGCCAGTCATCCGGGGGATAGATCTGCCCGGCCCTGCTCAGTCCTCTACTTCAATCACCTTGTTGCGTGACCGAAGGCCACTTCTGATGCGTATCGCGGATTTGGGTTTGCTATAATATCGGCTGAGAATAGCCATCAATTCATGGTTTGCCTGGCCATTGACCGGTGGAGATAGTACCTTGACCCTCAGGCTTTCTTCATTGATTCGTTTGACCTCAACATGCTTGGAGCGTGGTATGACGTGAACGTTTACACGCACGGGTTATTCTCTCTTGCTCTCTTCGGCAGGGAAATCAAGATAGAGCTGTTGCTTCTTGCCGGCGATAACCGCGGGAGTTACTTGTTGCCCGGACAGCTGGTTTTCCAGCGTGGTATCAGTTTCCGGGACCAGTGTGTTTCCGATGGCGACTTTGATGATCGTACCACTGGTGTCGATTATTGCTCTCACCACTTGCGCGCGGCGTGCGCCTTCCCGCGATCGTTCATGGGCAAAACCCTTTTCGGGTTCTTCACTACTTACCGGTCCGGTATTCACCGGCGCGGCTTCGTCTATGTCGTCCCGTGCCGCTCGTCTGGGTGAGCTGGCCATCCGGGTAATCTCAGGCTCGGGTATGGAAACAGACGGCGCCGGGCGCGGCTCGACCTCCTGATACACAACCTGGTCAGTCATGCCAATGATCCTTCTTGACGGACTTACGTTGATCAAGATAATCAGGATCAGCAAAGCCGCAGCCGCTGGTGCGAAGATGGATGTCAGCCTGAAGAACCGAATACGGGGTGCTCCTCGAACCTTGTCCATGACCCGGCGGTTCAGCGTGAAAATGAATTCTCTCGAGGGTTCTTCAAGAACACTATCCCGTACGTAATCATCCATTTTCCTCAAAGCCGCTAGTTCTTCTTGGCACACCGGACAGGTCTTGAGATGTGCCTCGATCCGGGCTTTTTGTTGCTCGTCGAGTTCGCCGTCGAGATATCCGTTCAACAACTCAACGGGCAAGTCACACTTCATATTAACTTACCTCCAATTCATCAAATATCTGCCTTAACTTTTGACGGGCACGCGCCAGTCTGGACATTACCGTTCCCTTGGGGACCTTGAGCAATTTGCTGATTTCATCGTAAGATAGGTCTTTTTCGACCTTGAGCGATAATATGATCCGGAATTCATTGGGCAACCGGGCCATCGCCTCGGTGATCCGTTCCTTCATCATCTTCTGCCTGGTCATGGCAACCGGGTCATTACGGCCATTGCTCAGTCTTTGCTCAACGTATTCGAGGGGTTCGGTAAGGCCTCGGCGCTCCTTCTTCAGGAAATTGATCGCGTTGTTGACGGCAATCCTCCTTAGCCAAGTGTAAAAGGGCCGGCTCGTGTCGAATCTCTTAATTGCTCGGTATGCCTTGATGAATGCTTCTTCAACCAGATCTTCAGCATCATCACGATTAAGGACCATTCGGTACATCACTTTGAAGAGCGGTAGCTTGTAACGCTCAATTAGCGGGTTGAACGACTCGCAGTCTCCGTTCTTGACCGCCTTGAGCAGTGCCTCGTCACTCTCTACGTTATTATACACCCAAAATTACCTTTTATTCCTTGCCATGAATGGCAAGAAATTCAGAAAGATGGGCGCGGATTCAAACCGATGAATATCTGTATGCATCTGCTTAAATCCGTTTGAATCTCTATTCTTTTAAAGAATATCCGGCCGGGATCTCGAAAACCTTATCGCTGATCGGGTTGGTTTCGATCTTTGTTACTTCGCTGTGGGTCAGGAACGAAAACGACATGCCCCCGGCACCCATGATCATTTCCATGTCGATCTCGAGAGGGAAACCTTCGATTTCACTGGTTTTTTTCTGAAATTCCTCGAAGGTTTTCTTATTGCCGCCCATCATGGATGAGGACATGGAGCCAGACCCGGTCATGTGGCTCTGGAAATCCTGGATTTCCTCATAGCCGGGGATATCAGTGGTCACCCACATTGTTTGCCTAAGCTTAGTCGTTCCCTCGTCGTCGTCGATATCCATGGTTACGATGACTTCTTCACAATCCTTGTTGAGGATTTTCTTATTCTTGCCGGTACGCACGACCTTGAGGTCGGGCATGGCGATTTCCTCTTCCGGCTCGTCCATGGCGGATTCCTCTTGAGCGATCGCGATTTCAGCATACTGTTTTTTTTCATGATCGATTGACCATATGACACCCTTGTCCAGGCGGATTATTTTCGTATCGGTCATCGTGCCGCCCCTTGGATCGTCGGCGGTCATTTCGGTGAGCGAGCGATCGCCTTTTACGAAGATACGCATGTTGGTTTCGCCCTTCATACCCATCATTCCTTCAGATGTTGATACCATTTCGTACATGACGTCCGCATAAGACATTGAACCTACACATAACAATAGCGCGAGACAGAATAGCCTCATCAATAACCTCCTTTCGCAATTATACAACAAACGAAAAAAATGTCAATTATACCGCCTCATCTCAAGAAGAGACGTTTGATCAATATCGTGGCATATGTCCCGGGTGGGAGTACGCATCGCACCAGGATCTTTCGTCTTGTGGGGTACAGGTCATCGGGTTCTGCATCATTCGTTGAAAACCTCTCCGGGAATACGACGGCCCGGCGGTCGAACGGCTTGAACCGCACACCGCGTAAGCGCATTTTCTGCAAAGCCAGGCTCTTTTGCATGATATCTTCTTGTTTCAATACTCTCTTGATGATCGTACCGGTGTGCCCGGTTAGATTTGTTTTGGTCGTGATCATCGGGATTTTCAGTGTCGCTAGCGTTTCTTGTTCTGGCAATTCATGGTAGAACAGCAATTCGCCCATGGAGTATGGTGTGCGGACTGTTCGTACGCTGTAAATCTTTATCAAGTGCCTGAGCACTTCGTTGAACAGGTATGACTGGTAAGCGAGCAGGTAGATATTCAGCATGTCACGGTCGAGTTGTTTGATCGCGTTCTTGAAATCCTTTGGGTGTTTGATAAGGTACTCGAGTATTGGTCGATAGAATGGGGGTGCAATGCGCAAGCTGCCGTGCCAGTCACGCCAGTGGCTTAAGCAGTAGGCTTTGAATCTCTTTTCCCGCGTGCTGTCTTCTTTGTATGCGTAGCACATGAGCAATTTCAAGGCCCCGGCATAATGCCCGAGGATGAGTTTTTTGGCAATGAAGCCATGACCATGGCGCGCCGAACCAAAGCGCTGTTCGTCGAAATAATTGGGGAATCCGTATTGCTTGACTTCCCCGGCGTTACGCCGCAGTCGGTGGCTTTCCTCCTCACTCAGGTTTCTAAGGGTGAGCCGGAAGGAGTTACCGAGTAGCAGCTTCGCGCCGATCGGTGTTTGGCTCGTGCCGATCGGCTTGAGCGTGAAGTTCTTTTCCCGTATTGTATGCTTGAAATCACCCTTGAAGCTCAGGTACTGGGTGCTGAGTGAGTAGCGGTCCTTCAGTCCGGCACGGCGAAACAACCTTTTTGGAACACCGGTTGCGCGGGCTACGTAATCAATTACATCCAGGGTATTCCATAAACGCTTCTTGAGTTTGAGGATTGTGTAGGCGCCCTTTTTCGTAAGATGTAGCCGGATGAGTTCGTCGACTGCAAAATCTTCTGGTTGGACCTTGACCTTGAACATTTTACTCGTTGCGGTGTGAATCGAGACTACGGCTCGCTGGTATTATAATTCCTGCGTTGCCGCGATCTCTTTACGGAAACTGAAATTGATGAGAAGCAAGGGCAGAAGCTGAAGCGGTATCCTGCGGCCAAGGCGTAGGACGCGAAGAACGACTTCGTCAAAGCGGTAGAAATCACGCCACAGTCTATCGACCTCTTCCTTCAGTTTGTCAGCGGTCATTTTCAGTGGTTTGAAGACCGCATTGCCCGCATCATATTTCGTCCAGTCGAAGTTGAATATCCGGTTCTCTTTCATGAGCCGGTTATAGATTGCCGTGCCCGGATATGGCGTGAGCACTGCGAACTGGGCTAAGTCGAGCTTTATTCTTTTTGCGAAGTCCAGCGTACGCTTGAAGATCGATGGATCTTCGTTGTCGTTGCCGAGCACAAACGCTCCGAGTACGCTGATGCCCAGATCGTGGAGTCGTTTTATTGCATCCTTATATTTTTGCGGTTTTAGGAAACCCTTGTTCATTTGGTTGAGCGACTCGCAGTCCGCCGATTCCAGTCCGATGAAAAGACCCTTACACCCGCTGCGCGCCGCCATGCGCAGCAGATGTAGGTTGTCAGTGATGTTGAGTGATGCCTGGCTTAGCCACACGACACCCTCGTATTTGAGTGCAGAGAAGAGCTTGTTTGCATAGATGCGGTTGCCGAATATGTTGTCGTCTGAGAAGCCAACGAATTTCGTCTTCATGTTTCTTATTTCTCTGATCACCGATTGCACGGGCCGGGTGCGGTATGTTCGGCCAAAAAACTTGGTGACGCTGCAGAAGCCACAATTGAAAGGGCAACCCCTTGTCGTTTGTATGAAATGCGTGAAGAGATAACGTTCCTTTTTGTACAGATCACGGCGCGGCGTACCGACCGTGCTTAGATCAACGAAACCCTCATTACGGTAGAACTTCTTTAACCTCCGGTTCTTGAAATCACTGATTAAATGGTGCCAGGCCCCCTCGGCCTCGCCGATCACCACGCTATCGCAATGCTTGATCGCCTCCTTGGGCAATGCCGAGGGGTGCATTCCTCCCATGACAACCGTAACGCCTCTTTCGTGAAAGCGGTCGGCTATCATGTACGCATGTGGTGCGAAGCGTGTCAGAGTACTGATCCCGACCAGATCGCTGCCGCAGTCATAATTAATTGGTTCAAGTGCCTCGTCGATGATCTCAACGTCAACATCGTCGGGGGTTGCCGCGGCCACGGTAGCGAGCGCTAGCGGCGGAAGCTGAAACACCCTGCCCTGCATCCCGCGTCTTGTTTCATCGACCACGGCTGGTGCGATGAGGGTTATTTTCACGAAATATTATATGAAGTATATGCGTGAAGTCAATTGTGGTTCTTGCCGATCAGGTCATTTACCGTGCTCTGCGCTTCTTCTTGTGTGATCGGGCCTACCGCCGCGACGGTGTAGTGTTGAGGAAGAAGAAAACTGTTCAACATGTTGTTGATCTGCACCTCATCCACAGAATTGATCCGGTCAACGATTTCATCTACACTGGCAACGCTTGAGGTGTATACAGCCTCGCGGGCAAGACGTAGCATTCGGCTGGTCGAACTCTCCATGCTGAGAAGCAGGTTGCCTGAAAGATAGGTCTTGGCACGCTCGATCTCCTCCTTGTTGAAGCCCTGCGTGTTGATATCTGTAAATATTTTATTGAGACGGTCGATCACCCTGGGGATGTTTTTCTTATCGCAGATACAGTAGAAGCCACTGATACCGCAGTCGCAGTAGAAATCCAGGAATGATTGCACGTGATAGACTAGACCGTCTTTTTCGCGCAGTCCCTGAAATAACCGTGAGGACATGCCGCCACCGAACGCGGTATTCATGACCGACAACGGGTAGTGTTGCCCCGAATCATACTCGACGCCACGCGTGCCAAAGACCAGGTGGACCTGGGACACTTCTTTGCGCGATACCGCCGCGACCTTACCCAGATGCGGTTTTGGTGTGGTCCGGTTTGGCCGTAATAGGTCCTGGCCAGGGAATTTCTTCTTGGCCAGATTGGCGATCTGATCATAATCGTAGTTGCCACTCAATGCAATGACCATCTCCCGATTCAATAGCTCTCGATAGTACTGCTTGGTCCGTTGTGTGTCTATACGCTTGACCGAATCAATGGTTCCGGCAATGGGGCGGCCCAGTGCGTGGTCAGGGAGTAGGGTTCGAAAGAAGAGCTCGAATGCGATGTCTCCGGGATCGTCATTACTCGACTTTATCTCTTCGAGAACGACTGATTTCTCCTTGTCGAGCTCTTTGCTGTCGATCGTCGATTCCAGGAGTATTTCGGCAATGAGCTCGAAGACAAGCCCGATGTGTTCGGATAGAAATTTGGTGATGATGATCAGATTTTCCTTTGTCGTGTATGCATCGAATGCACCACCAAGACTTTCCATCAGTTTCACGATTTCCAGGGCTGACTTCCGCGAAGTGCCCTTGAAAAGCATGTGTTCGATCAAATGGGTGATGCCGTTGTCTTCAAGCGATTCATCACGCGCGCCATGATTGATGAAGAAACCCATTGAGAACGAATAAAACTTGGGGATTTTTTCGGCAATGATTCTTATCGCGGGATTGATCCGGGTTTGGATTATCTTATTCTTTTCGGATAAGATTAATCCTCCCCTGATCATCGATGTTGGCTACTTTTACGACGATTTCATCGCCCAGTTTGACGACGTCCTCGACTCTTTTCACTCTTTGCCGGGAAAGCTTGGATATATGGACCAGCCCATCCTTCCCGGGCAGGATTTCAACGAATGCGCCGAAGCTAGTAATGCGTTTCACTTTGCCCACGTACACCTTGCCGACTTCGGCTTCTTGAACGATCAATCTTATTTCTTCTTGTGCCTTTTCGACATTCTGTCGGTCCTCGCCGGCGATCGTAACCTTGCCATCGTCATCGATATCAATTTCGACGTCATTATCGGCGATTATCTTACGGATTATTTTACCACCCGGACCGATCACCCCGCCAATCTTCTCTTTGGCGATTGAGAACACTACGATTTTCGGCGCGTACTTGGAAAGTTCACTGCGCGGTGTGCTGATTGTACTGTTCATTACTTTGAGGATTTCCAGACGCGCGTTCCGTGCCTGCTGGATAGCCTCGGAGAGTACGTCAGTCGACACTCCGTGGATCTTCAAATCCAGCTGAATTGCGGTTATGCCGTTCGCTGTTCCGGCAACCTTGAAGTCCATATCACCGTAATGGTCTTCTGTTCCCAGAATGTCGGTCAGTAAAGCGTACTGTTCGGCTTCCTTGATCAAGCCGATCGAAATCCCGGCGACCGCAGTTCTGATCGGCACGCCACCGTCCATGAGCGCAAGTGACGAACCGCAGACACTGGCCATGGAGGAGGAACCGTTGGACTCGAGGATGTTGCTGACTAGTCTTATCGTGTAAGGAAATTCGGTTTCTTTAGGGAGGACCGGAGAAATCGCGCGCTCGGCAAGAGCACCATGTCCGATCTCGCGTCTTCCCGGTCCGCGCATTGGCCTGACGTCACCGGTTGAGAAAGGGGGGAAATTGTAGTGAAGCATGAATGATTTTGATTCTTCGCCGTAGATATCATCAATTCTTTGTTCATCACTTGCCGTACCCAGGGTGGTGACGGCAAGACTCTGTGTTTGGCCGCGGGTAAAAAGTGCGGATCCATGGGTTCTGGGCAGGAGCCCGATTTCACAAGAAACCGGACGTACCTCATCCAAATTGCGCCCGTCGATCCGTTTCTTTTCTCTTAGTACCATTGCGCGCATCTTAGCACGCAGCAAATCGTCGACGACATGTTTGATTTTGGACTCGATTTTGTCGTCCTTGTCCTTCAACTTCTCAGTAGCTGCTTTTATTAATCCGTATATTGAATCGTCGCGTGCCTTTTGCTCCTTCAGTGTCAAGATCTGATCAATTTCATCACCCACGATCTTTGTAATTTCATCGGTGAACGTATCATCGACAAAAGGGTTAATCAAACTGCTTTTTTCCCTGCCGGCATTGCGTACCATTTCTTCTTGAATATCGATTATGCGGTTGATTTCCGGCTGGGCATTCTTGATGGCTCCGATGACCTCTTCCTCGCTTGTTTCCTGGGCGCCGCCTTCGATCATGACGATCGAATCCCGGGTACCGGCAACGAGTAGGTCGAGACGGCTTTCATCTTGTTGTACAAGAGTCGGATTGATGACGTAATTGCCATTGATCAAACCTACTTTCACCGCGGCAACTGGAGTCGTGAAGGGTAATTCGGACATCAACAATGCGGTCACCGCACCGATCAGACCGAATGTATCGGGTTCATGCTCAACGTCTGATGACAGAAGATTGGCGATTATCTGTACTTCGTTGCGAAATTCTTTTGGGAAAAGAGTACGTATTGGCCGGTCGATCAACCGTGATATCAGGATTTCGCTTTCCGACGGTCTAGTTTCCCGTTTGATGAACCCTCCGGGTATCTTACCTGCGGAAAAGAAGAGTTCGCGGTAATCAACGGTTAACGGCAGAAAATCAACATCCTCTGAGGCTTCCGGTTTATAGGATACACAAACGAGTACTATGGTGTCGCCATAGCTGACCGTGCATTCTGCCGCCGCCTGCTTGGCAACGCGACCAGTTTCCAGGCTCAGTTGCTTTTCACCAACCTTGAGTGATACTGAGTGCAAACTAACCTCTTAAATCCAGGGTTTTTATGATCTCTAAATACTTACTGCGGTCTTTCTTCATCAAATAGTTGAGGTGGCGGCGTCGATCATTGACCATCTTGATCAGGCCGCGCCTCGAGTGTTTATCTTTCGGGAATTGCTTGAGATGATCAGAAAGATTCTTGATCCGTTCCGTAAGTATCGCGATTTGCACTTCGGGCGAGCCAGTATCCTTGCCGTGCCTCTTGTAGCTCTGGATTATCTCAGTTTTCTTGTCCTTATCTAGCGTCATAAATGATGCTCCTTTAAGTTATTATCCACATTTTTCGAAAAAAGTCAAGTCAAACAGCCGAAAAGTGGCAAGATTGACATAACGGGATATTTTGCTATAATAAGCGCGACTAGCTCTAGCAAGGGTTTGAAAAGCAGTCTATTTTGGCCTCGATCCCGTGCATACCCGTGATAAGGATAGGGGATTGAGGGTATATTGAAGGAGGAGACTATGAAGATATTGGTTTTCGGCGGTTCAGGCAAGATCGGACGGGCCGTGGCTTGGGATCTCGCACCGGACCCAGACGTTGAAGTGGTGGGGGTTGTGGGTAGACATAAGGATACACTGGACAAGGTTAAGGAATGGGTAGGCAGCGACAAGATCAAGCCCCATGTGCTTGATATTCATGACAAACAGGCAGCAATCGGTCTGATGAAGCAATATGATGTCGGCGTACTGACCTTGCCCAACCGGCAAACCAGTTACAAAGTTGTACATCTGGCAATTGAGGCCGGGCTCAACATCGTAGACACGATTGAGGAATTCCATCGTACCCCTGATGCGTATGAAACTGAAGGCCTGGAAGTGCCCGAGGGCATGAAACTGAACGAGTATGGGGAATGGTTGCATGAAAAAGCATGTGCGAATAGTGTTACGTTTGTGGACGGAATGGGATTTGCCCCCGGTTTGAGCAACGTAACCCTTGGTGACGGTATACGAAAGATCGATGTTGCCGAAGTTGCGGTGGCACGGGTCGGCGGAATTCCGTCCAAAGCGGCGGCGGCCAGGCACCCGCTGCGCTACATGATAACCTGGGCCTTTGAGCATGTGCTAAGGGAGTACATGATCAAACTGAACGTCATAAAGGGCGGTAGGATTGTTGAGGTCAATGCGGCAACCGATTTAGAAAGGTTCCGGTTCAACCAGTTTGGCAAGGATGAGGAGTTGGAGTGCGCGGTTACTCCTGGCATGCCCAGTTTTCTGTTCACGCGGAAGCAACTCAAGGAGTTTGCGGAAAAGACAGTGCGCTGGCCCGGTCACTGGCAGGGTGTGCAGACCCTCAAAGAATGTGGCATGCTCGACATCGAGCCGGTCGATTACGCCGGAGCCCAGGTAGTTCCGAGGGAGTTCTTGCTCTCAATAATAACCCCGAAACTCCAGCCGAATAGTGGAGAAACCGATGTGTGTGTGATGTACAACACGCTCGAGGGGAAGAAGGACGGCAAGAACGTGAAGATCGAGTATTTCATGTGGGATGAGCCACAGACCGGGGAGGACATTTCCTCAATGATGCGCGTTACCGGTTACCCCATGGCGATTACCGCACGCATGATCGGAAAAGGCGAGATAAAGGAAAAGGGCATTGTGGCGCCTGAGGACGCGGTGACGAGTGAACTATACCCTAAGTTCATCGCTGAATTAGAGAAACGCAATATCATGATAAAGGAGATCAGTCAAGCAGAATAGCCAAATAGGCTGCATGTACTGACAATGGCTGGTATCATATTCTTCAAGACCCAGGCGATTGAAGCGTTGGAGAAGTTCTATACAGGTCAGATCGGCATGAAGGTGTGGCTACGGCAGGAAGACTGTATAGTTCTGAAGCACGGAAATCTGCTCTTGGGTTTCTGCACACGAGAGGCGGTCGACCGTTCAGGCATGATAACCTTTATCTACGATAACAAGGGCGAGGTTGATAGGATGTATACCCGGCTCAAGGATATCGCTCAGGACTCCCCTAGAGAAAATGAGAAGTATCGCATATATCAATTCTTCGCAGTTGATCCCGAGGAGAGAATCCTTGAATTCCAGTGCTTCCTGCATCCCGTTGATCTCAATTAAGGGAATAATGTTCATAGGGCGATAGCCTAGGTTGGCCGCATGCTGCCCGACAGAAAACCAGTCAATCTGATCAATATCATCTTCGGCATTGCCTTCGGGATATTGATCTTCCGGCTGGCACTCGGTCCGTCGTACAACTATCCGGCGCTTTATAATCAGTTAGTCTGGATCTTGTTGTATCCGGTCAGCGTGCTGCGGTAT
>JASFEK010000041.1:0-12885 GCA_050124875.1 Caldifarciminota bacterium
TAGGGCAGCAAAACATTCGGTCTCTTGCGTAGAATTACGGTCAATTGTCCCGGCATGAAGAAGTCTATGATCTTATGTTTCGCGATGACTGCGAATTCTCCGATTTCACTCTTGGGCATGAAGAGCGTGAAGTGCTTGTCGCTTCGTTTTTTTGCACAGACGAGCCGCTTTACCGCACGCTCATCAGTTGCGTCTACCGCAAGCCCGTAGATCGTATCCGTAGGGATCGCGATCATACCCCCGTTTTTTAGAATCTGCAGTACTTGGGTGATTTGTTGAAATGCTTTGTCGATTTTGACAATCATACAAAGTCAGGCAACAATCTGGGTTATTTTTTTTCTTCTATTCTCTTGTGCAAACGGCCGGCAAATATCGCCGCGTTCTTAGCTCCGGATCTGCCAATGCCAAACGTAGCCACCGGCACGCCCGAAGGCATTTGAGCAATCGAAAGCAACGAGTCGAGCCCGCCTAAGGTTGAGGCTGGTATCGGCACACCGAGTACGGGAATGTCGGTTATCGAGGCAATGAACCCTGGCAGGTGGGCGGCAAGACCTGCACCCGCAATGATCGCTACAACACCTTCTTTTCCTGCCCGGCTGAGCAGTTCCCTTATTTTATCTGGTTCCCGGTGCGCGGAATGAATGAATGTTTCGTAGGGCACAGCCTCCTTTGTCAGTATCTCCTCAGCCGCGGCCATTATTTCACTATCTGACTTGCTACCCATGAATATCCAAATCTTCATTTTCGCCTCTTCCTTTTCATCTTCTTCATACCCGTGTTACCGATATCCTTCCGGTAATACATACCTTTGTAATGAATTTTCTTGATCTCTTCGTAGGCACGCTGCTTGGCGATTTTCAGGTTATCATGTGCCGTTACTACGTTCATCACCCTGCCCGATGCCGTGACCAGTTTCGACCCATCGATCTTCGTCCCGGCATGGAAGAGCATTGTCTTCGAATCCAGTTTCTGTTTGAATGAAATCTCCTCACCAATGCGATAGTCGGTCGGGTAACCGGCCGACGCCAAGACTACACACAACGACCAGCCACTTCTCGTCTTGAGTGGCTCGTCTGACAATTTTCCTTCGGACACGGCAACCAGCGAACCCAGCAGGTCTCCCTCAACCAAGGGCAGTATCACCTGTGCCTCTGGATCACCGAACCGGCAATTGAATTCCAATACCTTTGGCCCGGTAGAGGTGAGTATCAAGCCGGCATAAAGCACACCCTTGTAGTCCAAACCATGGTCACGCATCGATAGAATTGTCGGCTGAATTATGACGTTTTCGATGATGTTGGCGATACGTCTGTTGACCGGGTACGGCGCATAGGCACCCATGCCGCCGGTATTCGGTCCGCGGTTGCGGTCATACAGTTTCTTATGATCCTGCGACGAAGGGAGATAGGTTATCGAAAGACCATCCGTGAGTACGAAAAACGACGCTTCCTGTCCAGTCAAGAACTCCTCCACCACGACGCGGTTACCCGCCTCCCCGAGTCGGTGCTGTACCAGAATCAGATCGATGATCTTCTCATACTCCCGCTTGTTATGTGCAGCGAACACGCCCTTACCACCCGCCAGTCCCGCGGCCTTCACGATCACCGGGTACTTGTTCACGGTCTTGTTGTACTTGAGGGCTTCGGAGGCAGTCTCGTAGATCTGAAACTTGGGTGCGGGAATGCCAAACTTGCCCATGAATTCACGGGCAAACGACTTATCGGCCTCAATGCGGCTGGCATTCTTGTTTGGTCCAAAGATCTTCAGACCAGCATTTTCAAATTCATCAACGATGCCCATGGCCAGTGGTAATTCAGGACCGACAACAGTGAAATCGATCTTCTTCTCTTCGGCAAAACGCAAGAGACCCGGTATGTCGGAAGCCAATATGTCCACACACGTTGCGACTTCAGCAATGCCGGGATTCCCGGGCGCCGCGTATATTTTCCTGACTCGCTTTGCCTTGCTTAACTTCCAGGCAAGAACGTGCTCTCGCCCACCCCCACCAACAATCAGAATTCTCATACCAACCCCCGCATGATCTCCTGGAACGTATCCCTGGACTTCTCAATGATGCTGCCCAGAACCACGAAATCAGCTCCTGCATCAAAAACCTTTTTCACGTCGTCGCCTTGCCTCAAGCCCCCGCCCACGATCAGGGGGATATCAATGTTTTCCTTGACCCGCTTAACCATTTCACAGGGCACCGGGAGCTGGGCACCGCTTCCTGCTTCAAGATAAATGTATTTCATACCAAAATACTGGCCTGCCAAGGCATGCGCGACCGCAATTTCGTATTTCAATCTTGGAATTGGTTTGGTGTTCGATATATATTCAACCGTGGTGAAATTGCCCGCTTCAACCAATATGTAACCCACGGGAATTACCTCCAGGTTACACTCCTTGATGAGGAATACTGCTTTGACCTGTTCGCCGATCAGAAATTCCGAGTTTCTCCCGCTCAACAATGAAAGAAAGAATATTGCATCGGCACGAGGGCATACCTGATGCGAACCCCCAGGGAACAGGACGACTGGACAGCTCGTGTTATCCTTAACTGCACAGACGAACTTATCGAAATGTGGTGAAACGAGCAGCGAAGAACCAATGAGTATCCCTTTCACGCCGTTATCGCACACGAATTTGGTCAATTTGCCAACTTCTTCTATGGGCACCCGATCCGGGTCCAATAGTGCAAATACTCCTCTGCCTGATTTACTGAGCTGATCATGCACCGGGGTTGCTTTCATGGTGGCAGATTATACTCTTCACGACAGAAAAATCAAGGGTAAAGGAAAGGCAGAAGCATCCTGCATTGTAAGATAGGGTAATTGACAAGGCCTCAAGCCGTCCTATAATATCTCACTATCAGGAGGAAGAAATGAAGCCAATAAACATCGCTGTTTTGATATTGATCACCGGTTTGCTAATGAATAGGGGCAATGCCCATGCCTCGTCACGTGATTCAGCATACCTGAATATCAAGCTGAATAATGACACAACGGGTGAAGTTCAGAACGAAGAACAGATCGTAATGAACCCCAGAGATTCCACGAATCTGGTCGCCGTTTGGCGGGATTTCCGGGTAGGCTACCGCCAGGTCGCCTACGCATACTCTTTTGACGGCGGGCTCACCTGGGGACAAGACCTTTTCATTGAGCCCCAGTATACTTGGGATAGTGATCCGGGCTTGACCGTTGATACGGCCGGCAATTTCTATGCGGTCATCTTGTCATTCTTCTCAACCCAGCAGCCGAACGGTTTGTTCGTCTACAAATCAACCGACGGTGGGGTCAGCTGGAGTGGCCCGGTCACCGTGATCAACAATGTGCCTGATGTATTTGAGGATAAAGAACTCATTGCCTGTGATCGCTCTGGTGGACCGCATACAGACAACCTCTATGTTGCTTGGACAAGGTTTGGAGCGATGCGGGATATTCTCCTTTGCCGCTCGACTGATGGCGGGAATTCTTTTGTCGGTCCGGTCACGGTCAGCGATGGGAATAATGTACAATGGCCTGTCCCCTGTGTGGGGCCGAACAGCGAAGTCTACGTTGCCTGGGTAGAATACCCGCCGGATCGCATCTGCCTTGACCGTTCATACGATGGCGGGCAGACTTTTGGCAGCGATATCACAATACAGAACGTAAATGATATGTCCCGCATCATAAATGGATCAATATGGGTTTTTTCCTTCCCGGCCATGGATATTGACATCACTAATGGTCCGTACCAGGGCAACATGTACGTCGCCTACATGGATGATTCACCTGGTTTCACAGACACTGATCTATTTTTTACGCGTTCCACAGACGGTGGTAATACCTGGAGCCAGAAAGTACGCATCAACGACGACCAGCTCAATAATGGATGTGACCAGTTTCACCCCTGGCTCATGGTTGCACCGGACGGCAGTATTATCGTGGTCTTCTTGGATCGCCGGAATGATCCGGGGAATCTGTTAATGGACTGCTATATGACCACCTCGATTGATGCAGGCAATACCTGGTCTCCGAATGAACGGATTTCCACGGTTTCTTGCGATCCAACTGCTGGGTCCACGTTCATGGAGCTCATTGACGACCCGATGTCCACCGAACAGCCGGAAATCCTCGCCGGACGTGCCGGCCTGATCGGCGAATACATCGGGGTAACCGCATCATCGATCAGTGATATTCATCCCCTCTGGACTGATACCCGGCTGGGCGATCAAGATGTCTTCGTGGGAGTCAAAGATACTGCTGGTACCGGCATTGATGGTCATGAAAATGCGCTACTCGGTTCCGCGGCCTTTTCGGTTTTCCCAAACCCGGTTCGTGATAAGATGACGATCCGCATCCATTTTTCACCAAACACCCGACCCCGCTCGATCATGCATTTGGCAATACACGATTGCAGCGGCCGCGTGGTGAAAACCCGCGATCTAGCGCCGTCTGAGGCCTCCTCGACACTATTCTGGGACCTCTCTGACGAACCAAAACCGAGCCTCGGCACGGGCGTGTATTTTTGCACTCTGCGCACCGGAAATGCAGTAATATCCAGGAAGTTCGTGATACCCTGAGCGTAAAAACCCGGCCGCTCTTGACAATTCTAAAATAATGCATAGAATCAGGATATGAAAGACCTGGAAAAGGTTAAGCTATTCAGGCACTTAACGCCCCAAGAAGTCAGCTGGATGATGGTTAAGTGGCAACCCAGGGAAGTCCCCGAGGGCACGGTTATTATCAAAGAGGGAAGCACCGGCCATGAAATGTTCATCATCGAAGCCGGCCGTGTCGAGATTAACCTGGTACGCGGCGACGTTGTCTTATTAATGACTGAACTCCAAGAATCATCCTTTTTCGGCGAGATGTCGCTCTTGACCGACACACCACAGGCAGTCACAGTCAAAGCCAAAACCGATGTGCGGCTCCTGGTGCTGAAGAAGCAGGATTTCATGGAGATCGTCAATGAAAACCCCAAGGTCGCGGCCAAGTTCCTGCTGGCAATGGGCGAGGTTCTTTGTAATCGAATAGTCACAACCAACACGAATTTAGAGAATTATTTCCTGATAAATCAGGCGATTGTCGATAACAAGACTTTTCGTGATCTTTACATACTGGCTCATAAGGCCCCATCGTCTAGTGGTTAGGACATCACTCTTTCAAGGTGGAGACACGGGTTCGAGTCCCGTTGGGGCCACTGCTTAGAAAAGGAGAGGTTATGAAGAAAACATTAATTGTGATCGCGCTTGTAGCAACAACTGCCTTTGCCCAAGAAATTTCTATTTACGGCAATCGCGGCATGTTCAAGCTGCAATACGCTCAGCCCCATAACATGGGCATGCTATCCTTCCATCTAGCCGCCCTGGAGAGCTTTGATAAGAATCCTGTGGATCTCTCCGGGCAATCCAGCACTGATCGAAAGCACTTTCTGCAGACCGTTGTCGGAATGTCGTACGCGATAAATGACTTTGTCGAAACCCGTTTCCATGCAGCGCCCTTTGTGAAGTACTACGAGGCAAACGATTACCCTATAGCGCGTTCTGATCCTAAACCGGTGATCGGTATCAATACCTATGAAATCGGCTTGAAAGTGGGCTATCCGCTCATCACCGACGAAATCACGCCGACTATTTATGCATTCGGTGTTGACGGCTATGTGGACTTTGGCCCCAGCCTGTGGACCGACTACTTCGGTAATGCCTTTGAAAAAGACCGTGCGCTCTATGCCGACACGTTCTTCCCACCGTACAACATCACACCCAACATGACGCCGCATATACCGCATGACCCTGATTTCGGCTTCACCGCATTGTTTGACTTCCGGGTCGGGCCATTTGCAACACATATTAATGCCGGTTATCTGATCACGGGTGAAGACAAGAACCCGGGCTATGTATCCGCGTCAGATCTCGCGCTGCTGACAAGGCCCAACTACATACCACACGGTATAGGCATACAATTGATCCCTTCTGAGGGGCTCAAAGTACTCTTTGAAGTTTACGGGTACACAACCCCTGATTTTGATGCAGAATCGCTCTGGGTCACGCCCGGTTTGCGGTTCGGCTCAAAAGCGGTCAATTTTGATGTCGGCTGCGAGCTCGGGATAGTGGGCACTTCGCACTGGAAGGCTTTCTTCAACCTATCCGGCGGCTATGACCTGGCCAAGAAGCCAAAGGTACCGATCGCCCGCGTCTACGGGAAGGTAGCTGATGCCGAGACCGGATCGCCGCTTGCGGCAACCATCAGTTTTCCGGGAACCGAACGCGAAGCTCTACAGACGATGTCTGATGGCACCTATGAGATCAAGCTGGCTCCGGGCAGCTACCGCCTCCGCGCCGATGTCCCCGAATACCGGTGGCGCGAACAGGGTTTGGTGCTCAAGGATGGCGATCGAATACTACTCGATTTCGCCTTGAACAAGAAACCCATGGCAAAGATCGCCGGCCGCATTTTCGACAGCGAAAACAATCAGCCCATCGTCGCCAACATCACCTTTCCCCAGACTGAATTCCCGGCCATAACATCTGATACCGCCGGCTTCTATAGTGCCGACCTCGTACCAGGAACATTCAGGCTACGCGTCACCGCAACGAACTATCAACCCGAAGAACGGGTCCTCGAACTGTCCGAAAACGATTCCAAGATCATTGATATTGCAATGCATAGCGGCGGGATACTCACGGGAAAGGTTTCGGAATACGAAACTGGCAAGGCACTGCTTGCCCAGATCACCTTTGTCAATACAAAGATACCCAAGGTGACAACCGACCCGACGACCGGCATCTACAAGGTAGCCATACCACCGGGCACATACTCGGTCATGGTCGAAGCGGATGACTATATCATGGAAAGCGCTCCCGTGGTCCTGGCGCGAGACGAAACGAAGATCCAGAACTTCGTTCTCAAGCCAGTACCCAGAGTAGGTGAAAGGGTCGTGCTGAAGGGTATCACATTCGACTTCAACTCAGCGGTCATCAAACCCGTATCATATCCAGTACTCGACGATGCAGCACGAGTCTTCAAGGCCAAGCCAACGATGCGGGTAGAGATCAGCGGTCACACTGACAGCATCGGTTCGGATTCGTACAACATGAAGCTCTCGAATCAAAGAGCCAATGCGGTTCGTGAATATTTCATACGCTATCACAGCATCGAGCCTAGCCGCCTCATCGCAGCGGGGTACGGAGAAACACAACCGATCGCTGATAACCGCACACGTTCAGGTCGGGACATGAACCGTCGAATTGAGTTCAAGGTTTTGAGTTGGTAGAATAACCAGATGAAAGCAAAGAAGGGGGGCTCTGCCCCCCTTCTTTATTTAATTCCCGTCCCGGCAATCTCCTTTTCTATTCGGTCTATATATCGTAAATTGCCGATCTTCTTGCATATCGCATCTGCCTCGAGGAACATCCTCAAGGACTCTTTTAATTTACCTTCTTTCTTGTACGCCACACCTCTGAGATAGTATATCTCGCCGGCTATCTTATTTTCGGGCAGATTCGCAACATAACCATACGCCTTTGCGAAATCCTTCTGTGCCTTTGCGTATTTCTTCAATTCAACAGAAACACGAGCGCGATACAATAGGTTGTATATGCGGTAAAGAGTATTGCTCTCCGTCTTCAGCTGCATGGTCATTTTTCGCACCAATCTTCCAGCTCGACCATACTGCTTGTTCTTCAATTCATATTCGATCTTCTCCATCAGACAATCAATATTCAAGAATTTCACCTTTATTTCTCTGGCTACATTCATGGCCTTCTCAAGATGCTTCCGGCCTCGTGAAATGCTATTCTTTTCACGATATAGCTCACTCAGACTGATACTGGCGAAAATCACACCTTCATAGAACTTGATCTCTTTCGCTAACTTCAATGCTTTTCGGAAATTCTGCAGCGCGATATCAGGCATCAACCTGTTGTAGCTTATCATCCCCAGATTGTTGTATAGCAGAACAATGGTTCGCTTCGCACCGATCAGCTTTGCCTTGGATAGTGCCTCCAAGCAATACGCCTCGGCCTTTGGCAAATCATAGCTCGCATACATCACGCCCAGATTGTTAAAGGTCAAGAGTATTCCTTCCTGGTATCCAACTTCCTGGTATATGGTCAACGCCTTGTTAAAAAACCTTTCACTCAGCTTTATGTCAAACTTACCCTGATAATTCAACCCCAGATCCACGTAGCAGGCAGCAACGTTCTTCCTGTCGCCGATGGATCTCCGTATCCTGAGACTCTTCTTGAAGTACTGCTCCGCCCTATTGAACTTTCCCAGTCTCAACAGAACCACACCGAGTATGACATAGACGTCACCCAGGGTCTGCCTGCTCATCTGCCTTTTCCTGCGTAGCATATCGTCACACTCTTTCTTGGCACGCCCATACTGCCCTATCCTTGTGTACAGCCATGCCACCGATGCCTTGAACACGAATGTCGCGGCAGTACCCTCGGTGATCTTCCTCCCCCGCTCATAGTATTTCAAGCTGGTTTTATATTTCCCCAGCTTCTCATAGACGCTGCCGAGTTTTTCATAGACCCGGTAAGCGTTCAGGTCTATCTTCAGGCAACTGCGCAGGTGTTCCATTGCCTTCTTGTAGTTACCAATCGAATAGTAAACATCGGCGAGCGCAAGATGGATCTTAAAAATCTCCTCGATACTACCCTCGTGCTTCAGGGCTATGTCATAGAACTTGATCGCCAGACTATGAGCATAGTTATCTCGTGCTTTCTTAGCGGCTCTTTTCGCATATAGCAATGCCTTTGAGAAATCACGGGCCACGGTGAAGTGATGTGTCAGCTGTTCGTAGTAGTTCTGGATAACATTACGAAATGCAGTTTCAGTCGCCTCGCCCACCGCCTTGTGATATCTCACCAGCTCGGCACGCGGGATGTTTGCGTAAACGATCTGGCGTACGATATCCTCGGAGAAGAAATAGGTGTCAACCGTTCGGCTTTTTATGAAACCTAGACGGATGAGTTCATCGATTCCCTCCATGATCTGCCCGACATTCCTTTTCGTGGAAATGGAAATGATCTCGGGCGTGAATTCCTGACCGTACACCGCCGCAATCTGTAAAATCGTCACCATTTCCGGATAGAGCAGTCTCAATTTTCTCTTGATCGTCTCCTCGATCGTCGCCGGAGCAGACACGGTCATGCCCTTCACAAAAACCCATTCCTGACCGTCCCAGTACAGCTTCTTTTTGCGGTGGTAATCAGCCATGATCTCTTCGACAAAAAATGGATTGCCCCCGCTTTCGTGGTAAACAACACGCGCCACCGCAGTGGGTACAGTACCCATAATGGCTTCCAGGAGCTGATGTGACTGTTCTGCACTCAAGGGTGAGAGCGTGATCTTCGTGTAGAGACGCTCTCTCGCCCATATACCCCAATAATGAAAAAGTGCCGAATTCTTCATCTCTTCTACCCGGTAGGTTCCAAAGATCTTCATGTTAGGCTTTATGCTCCGCATAAGGAAATCCAGCAGTTCGCAGGTCGGCCGATCTGCCCAATGCAGATCATCCAGGAAGAGTATGGTTACGCCCGGATACACGGCCTCAGAAAGTTTCATGAAGAACTCGCTCACTGCATGATATAATCGGTACTTATCCAGCTCTTCGCCATGCATTACGCGCAGTATGCCCTCGGCAGGCAGCAGCTTTGTTAACTCTGCTTGGTAGATCTCGGCCAACCTCTTCACGGTCTGCTGTACGAGGGAAAACTCCTTGTTGATCAATTCACGGAACATATTCTTGAAGGGGTGATATGGAACCGTTGAAAGTGCTTCGTAAGCATTACCGCGCGACAGGATTTGAGTGTTCAGACGATCCTTGAGCTCAAGGACAAGACGCGTCTTACCAATACCCACTTCACCGGCAAGAAAAATCGCATTATAGTCCTTCAGCTGGGTCAAGCACCAATTGGTCTCATCATCACGGCCAATGGTTATCGGCGAGGGAATGCGCAATCGTCTAATCGCTGCACGCTTAACACCGATGCGGTTCTTGCCTTCCTGTTTGGCTTGATACATTAGATCATCGGCATGGCCCAGCAGCTTATCAACCCTCGTAGCATCCTCTGGGAACGTCGCACATCCAATGCTGCAAAACACCCGGTGCGATCGAAGTCTCGTTGCGTTCAGTGCCCTGATGATCCGCTGACCGAGTTCCAGGGCTCCCTTGGCAGTGCTGTTTGGCATCAATATCACAAATTCGTCACCGCCAAAACGCACAATACTGTCGACCTCCCGGACATTGTCGCGTAGGAAATCGACAAACCTTACCAGTACCCGGTCGCCCTCAAGATGTCCGTATTTGTTGTTGATCTCGCGAAAATCGTCGATATCGAGAAGCATTAGAGAAAATCTCGTGTCAAAACGGTTTGCTCTTTTCGTTTCGCTCTCGATCCAATAATGCATGTAGCGGCGGTTATAGCAGCCGGTGAGTTCATCACGGTATACTTCTTTCATCTCCTGAAGATTATAATCAGCGCAGGACTTAAGTCAACGAGGCATGGATTAGAAAAGGTTACGTCTAGGGGTTAGGGTATAGAGCCCGATGAATTGGGCAACTACAGCGCATGTGGCTTTGCAGTCGTTTGCCGCACGCGGAGAGCAAAGCTCTTCGGAGATTTATCAAACGGTTTTCTTCGTTCTCGATTCAAACATTAACCGCCAGTACTCTTCGAGCAAGGAAGGCAAACCCGACTGCGTCGGGAAGATAAGCTGCACCTTTTGTCCGGGGGATAACTGGTTTCTATTCGTAGCGCAAAGCCTCTATTGGATTCAGGCTGGCTGCGCGGCGTGCCGGATAAATGCCGAAAAAGATCCCCACTGCGGCTGAGAATCCAAAGCCAAGTAGGATCATCCAGAACGATACCGAAGCCTTGAGCGGGGAAACAACTGAGATCAGCCAGGCCAGTATCAGGCCGAATAGTATACCTATTATCCCGCCAATGAGCGCAAGGAAAACCGATTCGACCAGGAACTGTGATAGGATATTCTGATTCGAGGCACCCACCGCTTTGCGGATTCCGATCTCCCTCGTGCGCTCGGCAACCGAGACCAGCATGATATTCATGATGCCGATGCCGCCCACGACGAGTGAAATTGCCGCGATGGCTACGATCGCGATAAACCCTACGCGTGTGATGTTTTGGTAGATCTCCATTAACATCTGTTGCGTGCCCAGTTCAAAATCATCTTTCTTGTCGAACGAAAGCCCGTGCCTGCGGCGCATGAGTTCCCGTACCTCGTCAATCGTCTGCTCAACCCGTCCCTGCTTCGGTTTAATGTCCACTGAGTAGCCAAGGAAGGCGCGTTCAAAAACAGATTCGCCTCTCAGGGGAAAGATCTTCTCATAGTATGTGTACGGCATGACGAGGAAATTATCCATGCTCTGACCCAGAAACGCACCTTTTTCCTTGTAAACACCGATGACCTTCAACCGATGCCCGCGGATGGTCAATTCCTTGCCCACGGGGGATTTGTCAGGGAAGAGGTTCTTCGTCACGTAAGAACCAATAATACATAGATTCCGGCGATGCGCTATATCATCTTTGTTGAAATCCCGGCCGCTCTCGACAAACCGGTTATTCACCGTCGAGAAATACTCATTAGAGCCCACAATACGCACCGTGGCGATTTCCTTGTCCCGGTACTTGAGTTTTGCCAGCTGTTGTGATATTTCAGGGATCGCTATCTCAACCGAGGGCAATTCACTGATCACTACTGCGTCTTCCGGAATCAAGTCAGGCCGGCTCGCTATTTCCTCGATGTTCTGCGGGCCAGCCATTACCAAGGGATGCTTGGTGAGGAAAACAAGATCAGAGCCGATCGACTGTATCTGCTCAGCAACCGAGCGGTTCAGCCCCTCGATCAAGGAGAGAATTGCGATGACCGTGCTCACCCCGATAATGATGCCCAGTGCGGTGAGGAATGAACGCATGCGATGTGTCTTGAACGTCTGCAATGCGAGTGATATCTTGATCAGAAAATCATTCATGCTCGATCATTCCATCCTTCAGTTTTATGATACGTCTTGCGTGTGCGGCAACGCTCGCATCATGGGTCACCATCACTACGGTATTACCTTCATCTACGAGTTGATCGAATATCTCCATGATTTCAGCACCGGTTTTTGAATCCAGGTTGCCGGTTGGTTCGTCAGCAAAGATAACCTTGGGATCATTTATCAAGGCTCGTGCAATAGCGACACGTTGGCATTCGCCACCCGACATTTCATTGGGCCGGTGGTTCATACGGTCGCCGAGCCCGGTCTTGTCCAGGATTGCCCGGGCTTTGCTGATCCTGTCCTGCCTTCTGATATTCGCGTAGATCAGAGGCAGGGCAACATTATCGAGCGCCGTGAGCCTGGGCAGAAGACTGAAGCTTTGAAACACGAAACCAAAGAACCTGTTTCTTACCCTCGCCAGCTCCAAGTCGGTGTAGCTCGATACCAGCTTGTCTTCTAGATAATATTCACCTGATGTTGGGGTATCGAGACAACTCAGAATGTGAATCAAGGTCGACTTACCCGAACCGGACGCGCCCATGATCGATATGTAATCATTGGTCTTGATCTGAACATCCACGCCCCGTAGCGCTTCAACGGCAACTTTACCGCGCCAGTACGTCTTACAGATACGGAGTGCCCGGCAAACAGTAGTTTTCTTCACCATTACATCCGGCTGCAGGTCGCCCCTATTATTCTTCCCGGGCTACACTAGGTGGCGAGACGACGGTATCTGGTTCTTCTATGGTGAAGTTCACTGTCTGCCCGTCCTTTAGCTTACTCAGCACCCGGTACGGCCCGATGATCACCGTATCACCTTCATCCACTCCGGAGATGATCTCGGTCTCTGTATCACTAGAAACCCCAGGTAGGATCTCTACCAATCTCGCT